>CAZTGY010000007.1:0-21688 GCA_964613445.1 uncultured Chromatiaceae bacterium
AGCCCAAGATGGGCGCGGGCCCCGTCGAGAGGGGTGATTTCGTGGGCCGTTCTTCCCAGTTCACGGTGTCTGCCCACCCGGGGTCCGCCGTCGCCGACGAGGAGGCCGCGAAATGAGCTTCATCGAAGATCTGAAGAGCCTCGACTTCAACGACATCGGCCGTTGGCCGCTGCCGATCCAGGCCTTCTTCATGGTGCTGTTCTTCTTCATTGCGACAGCCGGGGCGTTCTGGTTCTTCGTCTGGGAAAACCAGATGCCGCGGCTCGAGAAGGCCCAGGCCGAGGAGCGGGAACTCCGCTCCACCTTCGAATCCAAGCAGAAGAAGGCGGCCAACTTCAGCAGCTACAAGGCTCAGCTCGCCGAGATCGAGCGCTCCTTCGGCACGATGCTCCGCCAGCTGCCCGGCAAGACCGAGATTCCGAACCTGCTCGTGGATATCTCCCAGACGGGCCTCGGTGCCGGTCTCCAGGAGGAACTGTTCCAGCCCATGGAGGAGGTCCGCAAGGACTTCTACGCCGAGAAGCCGATCAAGATCCGCCTGTCCGGCTCGTACCACGAGTTCGGCCAGTTCGTGAGTGAGATAGCGGCGTTGCCCCGGATCGTGACCCTCCATGACATCGAGATCGTGCCCAAGAGCAAGGACGCGACGTTCGACGAACTGTTGCTCAACGTCACGGCAAAGACCTACCGCTATCTCGATGAGGAAGAGGTGAACGCCGCGGCAGCCGCCGAGGACGGCAAGGCCACCCGCGGCAAGGGCAAGGCACGTACCACCCGCGAGACTAGCAAGGGCAATCGGAAGCCCAAGGCAGAGAAGAAGGGTTGATGGTGATGGGCTCCTCCGCAAGAACTCTCTCGGGCCTGCTGCTGGCCGCGGTCATGGCGACCGGCTGTGGCAGCGGGCAATCCGATCTGGAAGAGTACATAGACAAGGTCAAGGCCCGGCCGGGCGGCCGCATCGAGCCGCTTCCCCAGGTCAAGCCTTACGAGACCTTTGCCTACGAGGCCGACAGCCTGCGCTCGCCGTTTGCGCCGGACCGGCCCGCGGGCAGGGCCGGGGCCGCGGGGCCGCGGCCCGAGGCCACGCGTCCGAAGGAATACCTGGAGCAGTTCCCGATCGACACGCTGTCGATGGCCGGCACCATCAGCCAGGCAAACAACACTTACGGGCTCGTGCAGACCCAGGATGGCCTCCTGCACAAGGTGAGGCCGGGCAACTACATCGGCCAGTACGACGGCCGGGTGGTCGCGGTGACGCCGTCAGAGATCCAGATCGAGGAGCTGGTGCCCGATGGCATTGGTGGCTTCTACAAGCGATCGGCAGCGATCGCCCTCAACAACTGATTTAGCGACTTGACCGGGCCGGTGCTGAATGCCGGCCGCCGACACAGGACAGTTTGGGAGTACGGGATGATGAGCACGACCAGGGGCAATGAAGGACGCGGAATGCCGGGTGGGTGGGTGACTGCCGCGGGCCGTAGCCTCGCAGCAGTTATCACCGGGCTGATGCTCGCGCTCACCGGGGCATCGCTGGCGAGCGCCCAGAATGCGCCACAGGCCGCCGCTGCCGGCTCGAATCAGCTGCAGGACATCCAGGTGCAGCCGCTCGCGGGCGACCGCATCGAGTTGCGGCTGCTCACGTCCGGTCCCGCGACGGAACCCCTGTCATTCACCATCGACAACCCCGCCCGCATCTCCCTGGACCTCCAGGGCACGACGCTCTCGCTTCCGTCGCGGCGCAAGGACGTGAAGATGGGCCCCCTCGACACGATCCTGGCGGCCGAGGCCGAAGGCCGGACCCGGGTGGTGCTCAATCTGGACCGCATGGTCCCGTATGAGACAAGGCTCGACGGCAATGCCGTCGTGGTGACCCTGGGCGCTGCCAGGGCGGCCGACGCCACAGTCGCCACCTTCCCGGCTGCCGCCCCGGCGGGCCCGGCCGCCACGGCATCCGCCGCCCCCGCTCCCGCCGCCGGCCGCCGGATCGACAACCTGGATTTCCGCCGTGGCGACAATGGCGGTGGCCGCGTCGTGATCACCCTCTCTGACCCTGGCACGCCCGTGGACGTGAGGAAGGAAGGCGACCGCATCCTGCTCACCTTCGCCGGCACCACGCTGCCAGACAGCCTCCTGAAGCGGCTCGACGTGGCGGACTTCGCCACTCCCGTAAACCTCATCGAGACGGCACGAACGCCCAAGGGCGCCCGGGTCAGCATTGCCGCACAGCTGCCCTTCGAGGAGCTGGCCTACCAGTCCGACAACCAGTTCACCGTCGAAGTGGCGCCGGTCGTCAAGCAGGCCGTGGAGGCCAAGCCGACCCTGTTCAGCGCGGATCGCGAGTACACCGGCGAGCGCCTGACCCTCTCCTTCCAGGATATCGAGACCCGCGCCGTCCTCCAGCTGCTGGCTGACGTCAGCGGACGCAACATCGTCGTGTCCGACAACGTGCAGGGCAATGTCACCCTCCGCCTGCAGAACGTACCGTGGGACCAGGCGCTGGACATCGTCCTCGCCACCAAGGGCCTCGACATGCGCGAGAACGGCGGCGTGATCATCGTGGCGCCGGCCGACGAGATCGCTGCCCGCGAGAAGGCCGACCTCGAAGCCCGCAAGGAGATCCGCGAGCTCGAGCCCCTGCTGTCCGAGTACGTCCAGGTCAACTACGCCAAGGCCTCGGACCTGGCGGAACTGATGAAGGGTTCGAAGGGCAATTCCCTGCTGTCGGACCGCGGTTCCGTGGGCATTGACGAGCGTACCAACACCCTGCTGGTGCAGGACGTGGCAGAGCGCATCGCCGAGATCCGGCGCCTGGTCGGCACCCTGGACATCCCGGTGCGCCAGGTCCTGATCGAGTCGCGCATCGTCATCGTGCGCGACGACTTCAGTCGCGACCTGGGCATCCGGTGGGGCGTCACGGCCGTCAAGGACACGTCGGATGGCCTGCTAGCCGTCACCGGCTCCGGCTCGGGCACCAACACCATCGTCAACTCCGGTGTCGACAACATCAACAACAGCGGCCAGCCGTTCCCGGTCGAGCTTCCGGCGCAGGATGACCGCTACAACGTCAACCTGCCGATCGCCAACCCGGCCGGGCAGCTGGCACTGGCCCTTCTGGACGACGACTTCCTCGTGGACCTCGAGCTTTCGGCCCTCCAGGCCGAAGGCCGCGGCGAGGTCGTGTCCTCGCCGCGGGTGATCACGGCGAACCAGAAGCAGGCATCGATCCGCCAGGGCGTCGAGATTCCCTACCAGGAGTCGGCCTCCAGCGGTGCCACGACCACCCAGTTCAAGGAAGCCGTGCTGAGCCTCACGGTGACACCGCAGATCACGCCGGACGACAGGATCATCCTGGACCTCGAAGTCACCAAGGACAGCGTCGGCGCCGTGGTGACCAACGAGCGCGGCGGCTCGGTGCCCAGCATCGACACGCGCGCAATACAGACCCAGGTGCTGGTGAACAACGGCCAGACCGTCGTGCTCGGCGGCATCTACGAGACCGAGGAGTCCGAGGACTACACGAAGGTGCCGTTCCTCGGCGACATCCCGGGCGTGGGCGCGTTCTTCCGCTCCACGCGCAAGGTGTCGAACAAGTCGGAACTGCTGATCTTCGTGACGCCGAAGATCCTGCGGGAAGGTTCCAACATTTACTGAGGCCGGATTTGCTGAGGCCAGGATTTACCAGGGAAAGCGCCGGGCGGTCTGAATGGCCTGCCGGACTGTGGTGAGGGAGTCATCGTGCTGAAGAAACTGATATCACTGTGCTTGGTCGTGGCGTCCGCCGCGCTGACGTCCTGCGGCGGCGATAACACCATATTGGATCCTGGCAGCGGTGGTGGCGGCGGCGGTGGTGGCGGTGGCGACACGGTCATCGTGACGATGGGCAGCGGCGTCCCCCCGGGCTTCAGTGCCGGCACCATCGAGGTAGCGGTTCCCAGCCTGGCAGCCGGTGGCGGAACCAGTCTCAGGATTTCCCTGGTGACCAACGACGGCGCCCTCTACCTCGAGAACACGACAATCACATTCTCGTCTGCGTGCATTGCCCAGGGCCTGGCGACCGCGCCCGCAGTCAGCACGTCCACGGGCGTGGCAACGACGACCTACTCCGCCACGGGTTGCAGCGGTGCCGACGTGATCACGGCGAGCGCAATCGCCGAGGGGCGCTCCACTTCCGCCACCGGGTCCGTCACGGTGGCGGCGGCCGTCGTAGGCTCGATCGAGTTCGTGTCAGCGACGCCCCAGAAGATCGGCCTCCAGGGAACTGGTGGCGTGGGCATTCCCGAAACCTCGACAGTGGTCTTTCGCGTCGTGGATGCGACGGGTGGCCCGGTCGCCGGCGCTCCCGTGACGTTCTCACTGGAATCCAGCGTCGGGGGGATAACCTTCTCGCCGGCCAACGCGATCAGCGGCGCCGACGGCCGCGTCCAGACCGTCGTCACTTCCGGTACCGTGGCGACTTCCGTCCGGGTGTCTGCCCTGGAGACCGGGCTGGGAATTGGCACGCAGTCCAGCCAGCTCGTCATTACGACCGGACTGCCCGACAAGGACAGCGTGTCGCTGGCTGTACGCTGCCACAACATTGAGGGCTACGACATCGATGGCACGGAGGTGGATGTAACCGTCCGCCTGGCTGACCGCTTCAACAATCCCGTACCGGATGGGACCGCGGTCACCTTGAATACCGAAGGCGGCAACATACTTGGCAGCTGCGCGACGACCACGACGCCCACGCAGTCCGGCGTATGTACGGTCACCTGGACCAGTTCCAACCCGCGCCCGCCGATCGATGGCCGCAGCACCATCATTGCGACGGCGATCGGCGAGGAGAGTTTCGTTGACATCAACGGCAACGGGATCTTCGATGGCTCTGACACGTGGACCGACCTTGCCGAGGCGTTCCGCGACGACGACGAGGACAGTACCTACGATCCCGGCGAGTTCTTCCTGGACTATAACCAGGACCAGGTGCACTCACCGGCGGATGGCCAGTTCAACGGCCTGCTCTGCGTGGGACCCGGCAGTCCTGCCGGTGGCTGCAGCTCAAACCAGAAGCTGACGGTGAGCGCCAGCAACCTGATCATCATGTCCGGCAGCACGGCCAAGATCTCCGATAGCGCGGGCGGCGACAATTTTGGCGGCCCGCTGGGGACGCTGGCGGGCCCCGGGATCATCACCTTCACGATCGGTGACTTCAGGGACCAGCCAATGCCCGCTGAAACCACGATCAAGATCGAGGCGTCGGCTGGCATTACCGTGGGCAATCCGAAGTCGTACACCGTTCCCTGCACGACCTTCAACGGCCGGCTGCAGTACAGCTTCTTCGTAACGTCTATTACTGCTCCTGGCCAGCTCACGCTTACGGTAGAGGTGCCGAGCGGACTGCAGACCGTCTACTTCGTCGGGGTCACGCCCTGATCTGACCACAGCCAGCCGGGGCCCGTTCGCATAGACTGCGAACGGGCCCTTTCCTTTTGCAGGCGCATGAACGTCGCTAAGAGCATCTTCCTCATCGGCCCCATGGGCTCCGGCAAGTCCGCCGTGGGCCGGCGCCTTGCCAGGGAGCTGGGCTGGCAGTTCGTCGACAGCGACGATGCGATCGAGGAGCGCAGTGGCGTGGACATCCCCTTCATCTTCGAGCGGGAGGGCGAGGCGGGATTCCGCCAGCGGGAGTGCAAGGCCATCGACGAGCTGACCCAGCTGCCCGGCATCATCCTCGCCACGGGCGGCGGCTCGGCCCAGGACCCCGGCAATCGGGAGCACCTGCGGCAGCGCGGTTTCGTCGTCTACCTGCACGCGACCGTGGACCAGCAGCTCAAGCGCACCCGGCGGGGCCGTGAGCGGCCCATGCTGAAGACCGGCGAGCCCCGCGAGGTGCTGACCCGGTTGATGGCCATCCGCGATCCCCAGTTCCGGGAGATTGCCCACCTGGTCGTCGAAACGGACGGCCGCAAGGTGCCCTCCGTAGTCCGGGAAATCCGACGTAACATGCCGTGATGTTCATCACCCTCAACGTGGAGCTGGGCGCCCGCAGCTACCCCATCCTGATAGGCAGCGGCCTCCTGTCCCGGCGCGACCTGATCGAGCCGCACCTGCGCCATCGGGACGTCATGGTGGTGACCAATGAGACCGTGGGCCCGATCTACCTGGACCCCGTGAAGGCCCTGCTCGCCGGTTCGCGCGTCGCCACGGTCGTGCTCCCCGATGGCGAGCAGCACAAGACCATGGCCACCGTGAACCGGGTGCTGGACGCGCTGGTCGAGGCCCGCTTCGGCCGGGACTGCGTCGTCCTGGCGCTCGGCGGCGGCGTGGTGGGCGACATTGCGGGCTTCGCCGCATCCATCTACCAGCGCGGCGTCGATTTCATCCAGGTGCCGACCACGCTGCTCGCCCAGGTGGACTCCTCGGTCGGCGGCAAGACGGGCGTCAATCACCCGGGCGGCAAGAACCTGCTGGGCGCCTTCCACCAGCCCCTCTGCGTGCTGTCCGACACGGACACCCTGCGCACGCTGCCGGACCGGGAGCTCTCCGCGGGCCTCGCCGAGGTCGTGAAGTACGGGCTGATTGCGGACGCGGACCTCTTCGCCTGGCTCGAGGACCAGGCAGAGGCGCTGTTGCGGCGGGACCGGGCCGCGCTGGGTCACGTCATCCGCCGCTCCTGCGAACTGAAGGCCGAGATCGTGGGCCAGGATGAGCGCGAGCACGGCCGTCGCGCCCTGCTGAACCTTGGCCACACCTTCGGCCACGCCATTGAGCTGCACGCCGGCTATGGCGAGTGGCTGCACGGCGAGGCCGTGGCCGCCGGCACCTGCATGGCCGCCGAGTTCTCGGCGCGCCTGGGCACGCTGGACGCGCTGGAGGTGGACCGGATCCGCCGGCTCTTCAGGCGCCTGCAGCTGCCGGTCGGCCCCCCGGCGGCGGACCCGGGGAAGTTCCTGGCCGCCATGGGCATGGACAAGAAGGTCGTCGCCGGGCAGATCCGGCTCGTGCTGCTGGACCGGCTCGGCGCGGCGCGCATCACCGGCGATTACCCGCCCCACGAGCTCGTGGACTATCTCCGGGAGCAGTTCGTCCGGTGAGGAGGGCCGCGCCCGGCTTCCGGCTTGCTCCCTGGGCCGCCCGGGAAAGCCAGACCCGGGGCCGGCTGCACCCGGAGCCCGCTCACCCCTACCGGGGCGAGTACCAGCGCGACCGGGACCGCATCGTTCATTCGAGCGGCTTTCGCCGGCTGGTTTACAAGACCCAGGTCTTCGTCAATCACGAGGGCGACCTGTACCGCACCCGGCTGACCCACTCGCTGGAAGTTGCCCAGATCGGCCGCACCGTGGCCCGCTGCCTGGATCTCAATGGCGAACTGGTCGAAGCCGTGGCCCTGGCCCACGACCTGGGCCACACGCCGTTCGGCCACGCGGGGGAGGATGCCCTGCACGAGTGCATGAAGGCCTGGGGCGGCTTCGAGCACAACCTGCAGTCCCTGCGGGTGGTGGACGAGCTGGAGCAGCGCTACGCGGGTTTCCCCGGCCTGAACCTCTGCTTCGAGACGCGGGAGGGGATCCTCAAGCACTGTTCCCGGCGCAATGCCCGGCGTCTCGGTGAACTGGGCCGCCGCTTCCTCACCCGGGGCCAGCCGGGCCTGGAGGCGCAGGTGGCCAACCTGGCCGACGAGATCGCCTACAACAATCACGACGTGGACGACGGCCTCCGGTCCGGCCTCCTGTCCGAGGCCGCGCTTTGCAGCGTGCCGCTCTTCAGGCGGCACTACGAGAGGGTCGTGCGCGCGGCTGGCGGCGCGCCGCGCCGCGTGCTGATCCATGAAACGATCCGCGCCATGATCAACGAGGTGGTCACGGACCTGGTGGAGACCAGCCTCCGGAACATCAAGGCGCGCCGGCTCCGCTCCAGCGATGACGTGCGCGCACTGACGAAGCCCCTGATCGCCATGAGCCCGGCCACCCTCGCCGACCACCTGGCCCTCAAGCGTTACCTGCGACGGCACCTTTACCGCCATGAGCAGGTGATCGACGTGACTTCACGGGCCCAGGAGATGCTGAAGGCAGTGTTCCAGCGCTTCCTGGCCGACCTGAAGACGATGCCTCGCGAGCATGCGGACAGGGCCAGGGCCTGGCAGGCGGAACAGGGCGACGCGGGCCGGGCCCGGGCGGTGGCCGACTATGTGGCCGGCATGACCGACCGCTACGCCTTTTCCGCCTATCGCCGGCTGGTCGATCCGAAGGCCCGGCTGCCGGGCGATTTGTGACGAAATGCCCGGAAAGGCGGCTCGCCACGGGGGTGGAATCGACTTACCATTGGTAATACCTATTTCTGAAACAGGTAATACCAGATGACTGGCACCGTCACGACCAAGGGACAGGTAACGATCCCGAAGCAGTTTCGCGACCACCTGGGCATCCGCCCGGGATCGACCGTGGCGTTCCAGCTCACCGAGGGCGGGGACGTGGTCGTGCGCCGCGTGGCGGCGGTGGGCCGGAAGGCACGCGGCGGCAAGGCCGGCAGCCCGTTCGCGAGGCTCAGGGGCAGGGCTCCGGTACCAATGAGCACCGACGAGATACTTGCCCTGACGCGCGGTCCGGTACCTTGATCCTGGTCGACACCAATGTCCTGCTCGATGTCCTCCGGGACGATCCGGTGTGGGGTGACTGGTCCCAGCGGCAACTCGAAGCCGCGGCTGTCCGGTCGGCCCTGTGCATCAATGCAATCATCTACGCGGAGGTTTCCATCGCCTACCGCACCATCGAGGATCTCGACAGCGACCTGGCCACTGGCGGGCTGATCTTCGACGCCTTGCCGCCGGCCGCCCTGTTCCTCGCCGGCAAGGTTTACCTGCAGTACCGGCGCTCGCGCGGCGCGAGCCGGACCAGCGTCCTCCCTGATTTCTTCATCGGCGCGCACGCTGCGGTAAGCCGCCTGCCGCTACTCACCCGGGATGCACGCCGCTACCGGACCTATTTCCCGACGGTAGAACTTATCAGTCCAGCCTGATCTGGGCTTAAACTGTCGCCATGACAATCACCCGCAACCCCGCCGATCCCCGCGACCGGCTCATATTCGCCCTCGACGTGCCCGACGCCACCGACGCGCGCCGCGTGGTCGAGCAGCTCGGCGATTCCGTCACCTTCTACAAGCTGGGCCTCGAGCTGATGGCCGCCGGCGGCTACTTCGAGCTCGTGGACTGGCTGCTCGGCAGGAACAAGCGGGTCTTCGCCGACCTCAAGCTGTTCGACGTGCCAGCGACGGTCAGCCGCGCCATCTCCCTGCTGGCGAAGCGCGGCGTGACCTTCGCCACCGTGCACGGCAACCAGGGGATCATGGAGGCCGCGGCGGCCGCGAAGGGCGACCTGAAGATCCTGGCCGTTACCGTGCTTACCAGCCTCGACCGGGGCGACCTCGACGACCTGGGCTTCAAGTGCGACGTCGAGGCCCTGGTGTTGTCCCGGGCGCGGCGTGCGCTGGAGGCGGGCTGCGACGGCGTGGTCGCGTCGGGGCTCGAGCTGCCGGCGATGCGGCAGGCCATCGATGGCCGGCTGCTGGTGGTCACCCCTGGCATACGGCCGGTGGAAAACCGGCCTGCCGACGACCAGAAGCGGGTAGTGACGGTGGAACAGGCCTTTGGCGACGGCGCCGACCACATCGTGGTGGGCCGGCCCATCCGGGACGCCAGGGATCCCCGCGCCGCGGCTGCAGCAATCCAGCAGACTATTGCCGGGCTGTTTTCCCGCTGATCGTCCGGACTTCCTTCTCCACCACGGGCCAGACGTTCTCCAGGAGGATCGCCTGGGCCTCGGCCGTCGGGTGGATGCCGTCCGCCTGGAACAGGGTTATGTCCTGTGCGACGCCGTCCAGGATGAAGTCCACGAGACCGGTCCGGTATTGCCTGGCGAGCTCCGGGTACACGGCCGCGAACGCCCGGGTGTAGGGCCCGCCGTAATTGGTGGGAATCTGGATGCCGGCAAGGACCACGCGGGCGCCGGCGGCCTGGGACAGTTCGATCATCCGGGCGAGGTTGCTGCGCATCACCGTGACCGGCGTGCCGCGCAGCCCATCGTTGCCGCCGAGTTCGATGATCACGATGGCGGGCCGGTGCAGCTCGAGGGCGCGGGGCAGGCGCTTCAGTCCGCCCGTCGTGGTATCCCCCGTGATGCTGGCATTCACCACGCCATAGCCGTAACCTTTGGCGCGCAGCCGCTCGCCGAGCAGCGCTACCCAGGACTCCTCCTGGGCCATGCCGAATGCGGCACTGAGGCTGTCACCCACCACGAGCACGTTCTGGCCCCGCTCGGCCGCTGCCAGCTGTGGCGATCCAGCGAGCAACGTGAGCAGCAACGCCGCCGCGGTGGCCATTTTCGACAGTCGAAAGTTGAAGTGCATGGATTCTGTGCTGCGTGCCGCAGGCCTCACCAAGCAGGTTAGCAGTCCCGAAGGGATGCTGACCATCCTCGATGACGTCAGCCTGAACATCGGCCGGGGCGAGACCGTGGCGCTGGTCGGGCCCTCCGGCGCCGGCAAGACCACGCTCCTCGCCATCCTCGCGGGCCTCGACCAGCCCACCCGGGGCAGGGTGTGGCTTTGCGGCGAGGAGATCACCAGCCTGGACGAGGACGGCCGCGCATTGCTGCGGGCCCGCCGCGTCGGCTTCGTCTTCCAGTCCTTTCACCTGGTGCAGTCCCTCACCGCGCTGGAGAACGTGATGCTGCCGCTCGAGCTGGCAGGCGAGGCCCGGGCTGCCAGCCTGGCCCGCGAGACCCTGGCAAACGTGGGGCTCTCCGCCCGGGTGGGTCACTACCCGAAGCAGCTGTCCGGCGGCGAGCAACAGCGCGTGGCAATAGCTCGCGCCTTCGTGATGCGACCGGAAGTGCTCTTTGCCGACGAGCCCACCGGCAACCTGGACAGCGCCACCGGGGACCGGATCGGGCGCCTGCTGTTCGACCTCAATGCCGAGGCCAAGACCACGCTGGTCCTCGTGACCCACGAGCGGGACCTGGCTTCCCGTTGCGACCGGACGATCCGCATCGAGGCCGGCCGCGTCGAGGCGGAAGAGGCCGGGGCGGGCCGGGTCGTCGCATGAAGGCCTGGTTGTGAGCACGCTGGCCTTCGCGCTCCGCGCCTTCCGCCGCGACCTGCGGGCCGGCGAGCTCTACATCCTGCTTGCCGCGGTCATCGTGGCCGTCACTGCCATGACGGCGGTGGGTTTCTTCACCGACAGGGTCGGTGGCGCGATGAAGGAACAGGCCAGCCAGGTGCTCGCCGCCGACCTCGTCCTGCGGTCCGCCGGACCCCTGAGCCCCGGCTACCTGTCCGATGCCCGGGGACTGGGGCTCGAATTCGCCGAGACGCTGGCCTTTCCCACCGTCGTGGTGTCAGGCGAGCAGACCACGCTGGCGGCCATCGACGCCGTGAGTGCCAACTACCCGCTGCGCGGCCAGCTCACCGTCGCCGACACGCTCTTCGGCAACGGCCGGCCCGCCATCGGCATCCCGGGCCGGGGCGAGGCCTGGGCGGAGCCCGGGCTGCTGGGGCGACTCGGCCTCGAGGTAGGGGCCACCGTCAGCGTGGGCGAGCGCGCGCTGCTCATCACGCGGGTCCTGCAGTACAAGCCCGACCAGAACATCGGTTTCATCAACCTGGCGCCCGGCCTGCTGGTTAACCTGGACGACGTGCCGAGCTTCGGCGTCGTGAAGCCCGGCAGCCGCGTGACCTACAACCAGATGTATGCGGGCAGCGACGCGCAGATCGCCGAGTTCCGCAAGCAGATCACCCCCAGGCTGCGGCCCGACGAGTCCCTCCGCGGCCGTGAGGACGCCGGCGACCAGATCAATGCGGCGATCGACCGGGCGCAGCGCTTCCTCACGCTGGCCTCCCTCGTGACGGTCATACTCGCCGCCGTGGCGGCCGCCATGGCGGCCCGGCGCTACGCGCTCAGGCACCTCGACAACGTCGCGCTGCTGAAGACGCTGGGCGCCACCCAGGCCTTCGTCATCGCGGTGACGGTCACGGAGCTTGCCTTCGTCATCGCCCTGACGTCAGTCGTCGGCGTCCTGCTGGGCTATGGCGCCCAGTACGGGCTGGCGGTGATTGCCGCCGAGTTCGTGGGCTTCGTGCTGCCGCCGGCCTCCGGCCAGCCTTTTCTCCTTGGCGTGCTGACGGCCGCGACCGTCGTGGTCGGCTTCGCGCTGCCGCATCTCCTCAGCGTCGGCACCACGCCGCCGCTCCGCGTGCTGCGCAAGGACCTGCCGCCGCCACGGCTCCGCGCCGCGGTTACCTACGGCGTTGCCCTCGCGGCCATCGGCGCGCTCGTGCTGGTCATCGTGCGGGACCCGTTGCTGCTTGGCCTCATCGCGGGGGGCGTGGTGGGCACGGCTGCCGTGGCCTTCGGCCTCGGCTGGTTGCTGGTGCGGGCGCTCAGCCGGTTTCGCGGCGCCGCCGGCATCGCCTGGCGCTATGGCCTCGCCAACATAGCCCGCCGGGGTGGCGAGAGCGTGGTGCAGATCGTGGCCTTTGGCCTCAGCCTGATGGTGCTGCTCCTGCTGGGCGTCGTGCGCAACGACATCCTGAAGACGTGGGAGCAGACGGTGCCTGCCAACGCGCCCAACCAGTTCATGATCAACATCGAGCCGGATCAGCTGCCGGGCCTGAAGGCCTTTTTCCAGGAGGAGGTCGGCCAGGAACCCTTCTCCCTGCCGCTGATCCGCGGTCGCCTGACGGCGGTGAACGGCAAGCCCGTGAAGGAATTCAAGGTGGCAAATGCCCAGGGCGCTGCCTTCCTGCAGCGGGAAGCCAACCTGACATGGACCGACGCCCTGCCGGCGAGCAACGTGGTGAGCGCCGGCACGTGGTGGGGTGCCGGCTACGCCGGCCCGCTGCAGCTCTCGCTTGACGCGGACCTCGCTACCAACCTGGGCGTGAAGGTGGGCGACAGCCTCACCTTCAACGTGGCCGGCGAGGACATCAACGCGCCCATTACCAGCCTGCGAACCATCGAGTGGGATTCCTTCCAGCCCAACTTCTACGTGGTCCTGTCGCCGGGCGTGGCGGCCGACCTGCCCCAGACCTACCTGGCCAGCGTGTACGTGCCGCGGGACCGGGTGGAAATGCTGAGCCGGCTCGTGCGCCAGTTCCCGGGCGTCACCGTCCTCGACCTGGAGGTGATCCTGGCCCAGGTCCGGTCGGTGATCGACAAGGCCTCGATGGCCGTGCAGTACGTCTTCCTCTTCACGCTGCTGGCTGGCGTCGTGGTCCTGCTCGCGGCGATCCAGCTCACGCGGGACGAGCGCCGCTTCGAGAGCGCCATCCTGCACACGCTCGGCGCCGCGCGCCGGAAGATCCTGCAGGGCGTGGCCGTGGAGTTCGTGACCCTGGGCGGCCTTGCCGGGATTCTCGCCGCCGTCGGCGCCACCCTGCTCGGCTGGGGACTGGCCACCTACGCCTTCAAGCTCGACTACACGGTGAGCGCACTGCTCTGGCCACTGGGGCTGGTGACGGGTGCCCTGATCGTGGGCATCACGGGCACCCTTGCCACGCGCAAGGCCGTCAACGAGCCGCCCGTTGCGGTGCTCCGCGACCGGTGAGCAAGCGTCCGAAAGTCATGTCCTGCGGTGCCGTGATCCTGCGGGACACGCCGGATGGCCGGCGCGTGCTCATGCTCCGCGTCTTCCGGCACTGGGATTTTCCCAAGGGCCTGATGGAGGCCGGCGAAACCCCGAAGCAGACGGCCCTGCGGGAAGTCCGGGAGGAATCCGGCATCAGCGAGCTGGAATTTCCCTGGGGCGACGTCCACATCGATACGGGCCCGTACAGCCGCGGCAAGGTCGCCCGGTACTACCTGGCGCGCACGGCGGTGGACAAGGTCGAGCTGCTGCCAAGCCCCGATACGGGTCGCCCCGAGCATAGCGAGTATCGCTGGCTCAGCTTCCCCCAGGCCCGCCGGCTGGCCGCCCCCCGCGTCGCGGCCGTGCTCGACTGGGCAGAGCAGCAGTTGTAGGAGCGCCTTCAGGCGCGACCGCTCTCCGATCAGACCAGGCCAGGCGCTCCTGCCGTCACGCCACCCGGTTCCTCTGTCCGCCTGACAGAAACGCCCGGATATTGCTGACGACTTCGTCCAGCGCCCGGTGCCTGGATTCCTGGGCCGCCCAGGCAATATGCGGCGTCACGATGAGGTTTGGCAGGCGCGCCTCCAGCAGCGGGTCGCCGCGGCGAGGCGGTTCCTCGGAGAGCACGTCGATCCCTGCGCCGCCAAGCCGGCCACCGCGCAGCGCGTCGAGCAGGGCAGCAGTGTCCACCAGGTCGCCCCGGGCCGTGTTCACCAGGACGGCATCGCGGCGCATGCGCGCCAGCGAGTCCCGGTTGATGAGATGCCGGGTCGAGGGCGTCAACGGGGCGTGCAGCGAGACCACGTCGGCGACGGCCAGCAGCTCAGGCAGTTCCAGACGGTCCACCCGCGTCGTGTCCGCAGCGCCGGGTTGGTCCGGCGCATGCCGGAAGCTGCGGGCGGCGAGCACCTGCATGCCGAAGGCCCGGCCCACCGCACCGACGGCCTGGCCCAGCTGGCCGTAACCCACGATGCCGAGGGTCCGGCCCTGGAGTTCCCGGCTGGGGTAGTCGAGCAGGCAGAAACAGGGGCTCCGCTGCCAGGCGCCCTGCTCGAGCAGGGCGCGGTATTCGTTGAGACGCAGGGTCAGTGCGAGCACCAGTCCGAACACGTGCTGGACCACGGACGGGGTCGCGTAGTTGCGGATGTTGGCCACCGCAATGCCGAGTTCCCGGGCCGCGACCAGGTCCACGTTGTCGGTGCCTGTCGCAGTGACCGCGACCAGTTTCAGCTTCGGTGCCGCGGCGCTGAGCCGCTCCCGGCCCAGTTCGACCTTGTTGACCACCAGGATGTCGCAGCCCGCAATCCGGGCCCCGAGTTCTTCGGGCCTGGTGGACGGATGGAGCGTGATGCCGGGGAGGATGCCCCGGAGGGCCGCCGTGTCGATGTCGGCCGGACCCAGGCTGTCGAAGTCGAGGAATGCGGACTTCATGGCAGGACCCGCCTGGCGGGATCTCAGCCCGAGTCCTGGAGGCCGCGGGCGATGCCGTTGACGCTCGCGATCAGGGCAATGAACAGCGCCTTGTCGCCCGTTTCCCGCCAGCGGCGGAGCAGCTCTACCTGTAGCACGCTCATCGGGTCCACATAGGGATTGCGCAGGCGGATGGACCGGCGGAGCGTGTTGTCACGCTCGAGCAGCACCTTCTGCTGCCGGACCCGGAGCACTGCGGCGGTGGTGCGCTCGAACTCCTCCCGGATTCCGTCGAAGAAGCGCACGTGCAGTTCGCCGCCAAGCGCCGAGTAGCGCGCGGCAATGGCCAGGTCGCTCTTGGCCAGGGCTGTTTCCACGTCAGCGACCAGGGTGCGGAAGAAGTACCAGCCGTCGTGCATGGCCTGCAGGGTTGGTTCCCCGAACTTCTCGAGGGCACTGGCGAGCCCCGTGCCGAAGCCGTACCAGCCGGGCAGGATGTTGCGGCTCTGGGTCCAGGCAAACACCCACGGCGCCGTGCCGGCCGCGGCCAGCAGGCCCCCGGCCAGGCCGGCTTCCGCACCCGTGCCCCGGCGCATGCGCTCGATGACGTCGGCTGGCGTCGCCAGCCGGTAGTACTCGGCAAATCCGGGGGACTCCAGCACCAGGCCCTGGTAGTGGGCCCGGGAGGCGTCGGCCAGTACCTGCATGGCTTCTTCCCAGTCCCGGTGCCCCTCCGCGGCGGGCGGGCGCCCGGGCCGCACCAGGCTGTGGAGCCCGGCGGCGAGGGCCTGGTCGAAGGTGCGCAGCGCAATCGCGCGCACGCCGTACTTGTTGGCGACCAGCTCGCCCTGCTCTATCACGCGGACGCCGCCTTCCACGCCACCGGCCGGGGCGCAGCGGATGTCCACGTGGGCCTTGCCGCCGCCCGCGCCAATGGCGCCGCCGCGGCCGTGGAACAAGGTGAGCTGCACGCCGTCGGCCCGCGCCGCTTCCAGCAGCTCCCGCTGGGCCCTCAGCAGCACCCAGCGTGCCGACGTGAGGTCGCTCTCGACGTTGCTGTCTGCAATGCCAGGCATGGCCGTCTGCTTCCACCGGCGGGCGTCGAGGTGCTCCCTGTAGACGGGCTCGGCATAGAGCTGGCGCATCAGTGCGGCTGCGCCCCGCAGGCCGTGGATCGTCTCGAAGGCCGGGGCGATATCCAGGGGGACGGTGCCGCTGCGCTTGCGCAGTTCGCCCCACTGGGCAAGCAGCAGGACCGAGAGCACGTCGTCCACGCCCTCGGCCATGCTGATGATGTAGGGCCCGATCGACCGCTTCCCGTAGCGTCGCCTGCAGAAGGCGATCGCCTCGAAGATCCCGATGGCCCGCCGGGCCTCATTGTCGAGTTCGCCGGCCGGGGACTCGTTGACCGCCAGGGCGTGCCTCAGCCGCTCCAGGCGGTACGCCGGGGTCTGCTCGAGCCAGTCGGGCTCGTTCAGGGCCCGGCCGATCACCCGGCGGTTCACCAGCGCTTCCTGCCGGACGTCGAGGGTCATGAAGTGGAAGCCGAAGGTCTTCACCCGCCGCAGGAGCCGGCGCACGGCGAACAGTCCCGCGTGATGTCCGCGGTTTGCCTCCAGGCTCTCCGCGATCAGCCGGAGATCCCCGGCAAGTTCGTCGGCCGACTCGAAGGGGTACAGGCCCGCGGTGTAGGTGGATTCGAGCCGGGCCATCATGAGCCGCATGAACACCCGGTAGCGCATCTCCCGATGCCGCAGCGGCGTGATGCCGAGGGCGTTGGGAAAGTGCCCGGAATACAGGCGGATGCGCTCCTCCAGTGCCGCGGAGATGCCCACGCGGGAGGTGCTCTGGCTCAGTTTTTCGGCCAGTTCCCGGCACTCCCGGTGGTACAGGTCCAGGAGCAGCGAGCGCTGCCGGGCAAGGGAGTCGCGGATGGTCCGGGCGGTGATCTCCGGGCGGCCCACCATGTCGCCGCCGATCCAGGAGGCCATCCGGATCATCACGGGCAGTTCCAGGTCCCGGCTCGCGTCGGCCCAGACCTCCGCCAGCGCGGTCTCGAAGGTCTCGTAGACCACCGGCAACATCCGGTAGATGCAGTCGGTCAGGAAGAAGAGCACGTGCTCGTGCTCGGCAGCGACGGTGCGGGCCTCGGTGGGGTGCTCCTCCGTCTGCCAGATCGCGGTGATGTCGTCCCGGATGTTCTCCAGGTCGGCGGACAGCTCCCGGGGCGATAGCGCCTCGTTCTGCATGTCGATGAGCCGGCGCACGATGTCCTTCTGGCGCCGGAGGATCGTGCGCCGGGTAGGCTCGGTCGGGTGCGCGGTCAGCACGGGCTCCACGTGCAGCACGGCCAGTGCCTGGCGGACCTCATCCAGGGTCACGCCCGCGTCCTTGAGGTCGAAGAGGGTGTCCTCCAGTCCGCCCGGCTGGCGGTGCCTGCCTTCCCGCAGGTAGTCACGGCGGCGGCGGATGCGGTGCACGGTTTCCGCGAGGTTCACCGCCAGGAAATAGGTGGAGAAGGCGCGGATCAGGTCCTGGGATTCGGCCGGTGAAAGGGAGGCGACGAGCGACTCGAGCCGCCGCACCCCGTCAGGATCACCTTCCCGGGCGTCGATGGCAGCCCGGCGGGCCTGCTCGACCCGGCCGAAGAGCGTCGCCCCCCCTTGCTCTTCGAGGAGCTGGCCCACGATGACGCCCAGGTCGTGCACGTCCTTGCGCAGGCCCGCGTCCTTGGCGGCGAACTGGATGTCGCCGCGCTTCTCGGCGGGGGTCGGCGTGGAGGGCACTGGCGTGACGGGAGGGGTCATGCGCCTATCTTAGTGCGTAGGAGCGCCTTCAGGCGCGACCGGGTGCCGTGGCAAACCCGGACCTGATTGAGACCCCGGAAGTCGTCCGCGGAACGTCGGCGTCTCTGGGGCCGGATTCCCGAGCTTGGCAACCGTTACTTGAGGGTGGTGACCCTTGCCGATAGAGTCACGGTGCTCAATGCCTTCCCGGACCGGGGGTTCAAGCCATGAAGCTCCATTACGACGCAGCCACCGACTCCTCCTACATCGACCTGGCGGATCGTCCCAGCGCGGACAGCGAGGAAGTCGCGGACGGCATCGTCCCGGACGGCCTGCCCTCGAAGGTCGAGGCGATTGCCGCCGCGTGACGCGCTATGACGCCCTGATCATCGGCGCCGGCCACAACGGCCTCACCTGCGCCTGCTACCTGGCGAAGGCGGGCCTGAAGGTCGCCGTGTTCGAGCGGCGGCACGTCGTGGGCGGCGCGGCCGTCACCGAGGAGTTCCACCCGGGCTTCCGCAACTCCACCGCCAGCTACACCGTGAGCCTGCTGAACCCGAAGGTGATCAGGGACCTGCGGCTCGCGGAGCACGGCCTCAGGATTCTGGAGCGGCCCTTCCAGAACTTCCTGGTGCTGCCGGACGGGGACGGGATGCTGGCCGGTCCTGGCCTCGAGAAGACGGCGCCGGCCGTGGCGCGCTTCTCCCGCCGGGACGCGGAGCGCCTGCCGGATTACTTCGCCATGCTCGACCGGGCCGTGCACCTGCTGCGGGATACCCTGCTGAAGACCCCGCCCACCGACCTGCACCGGCTGCGGGACATCTTCAGCGCAATTTCCTTTGGGCGGGACTTCCGGGCATTGCCGCTGACGACCCAGCGGGAGATCCACGCGATCTTCACCCGCAGCGCCGGCGAGATGCTCGATAACTGGTTCGAGAGCGATCCGGTGAAGGCGCTGTATGGCTTCGATGCGGTCGTGGGCAATTACGCGAGCCCCTACACGCCAGGCAGCGCCTACGTGCTGCTGCACCACGCCTTCGGCGAGGTCAATGGCAAGACCGGCGTCTGGGGCCACGCGGTGGGCGGCATGGGCGCGATAACCCAGGCCATGGCCCGGGAGGCGGAGCGCCTCGGGGTGCACATCGAGCTGGAGGCCCCGGTGCAGCGGGTGCTTACCGACGCGGGGCACGTCACGGGCCTGGAACTCGCCGACGGGCGGGTGTTCGATTCGATGCGGGTGGCGGCCAACGTCGGGCCGAAGCTGCTGTTCCTGAAGATGCTCGACCGGGAGGCGCTGCCGCCGGATTTCGTCGCCCACATGGAGGGCTGGCGCTGCGGCTCGGCGGTGTTCCGCATGAACGTGGCCCTGTCCGAGCTGCCCCGCTTCGGCAACCGGCCGGCGGGCGACCACCTGGCCTCCGGCATCATCATCGGGCCCTCGCTCGCCTACATGGACCGGGCCTTCGCCGACGCGCGCCTCACCGGGATGTCCCGGGAGCCGGTGATCGAGATGCTGATTCCCTCCCTGCTGGACGACAGCCTGGCTCCGAAGGGTGCCCACGTGGCGAGCCTCTTCTGCCAGCACTTCGACTACCAGCTGCCAGCCGGCCGCGGCTGGCACGATGCCCGGGAGGAGGCCGCCGACCTCATCATCGACACGGTGACGAAGCACGCCCCCAACTTCCGGGCCAGCATCCTCGGCCGCCTCGCGCTCTCGCCGCTGGACCTGGAGGAGCGCTTCGGCCTGACGGGGGGCGACATCTTCCACGGCGCCCTGGGGCTCGACCAGCTCTGGGCGGCCCGGCCGGCCCTGGGCTACGGCGATTACCGGACGCCGGTGAAGGGGCTGTTCCTCTGCGGCTCCGGGGCCCACCCGGGGGGCGGGGTAACCGGGGCGCCGGGGCATAACGCCGCGCGGGAGATGCTACGGGCTTAAGGCGCCGGCCACGGGATACCATGGCACCTCATGCATGACCGAATGGTTTTTTCGCTGGTCGACGGTGTCCGGATCGTGGTGCCGGATTCCATCGATCTGCTGACGCCCTACGTCCTGCGGGAGCAGGGTGACTGGTTCGAGGACGAGATCCGGTTCGTCCGCCGCGCGCTCGAGCCCGGCCAGCAGGCTGTCGACATTGGCGCCAACTACGGCGTGTACGCCCTGTCCATCGGCAAGGCCGTCGGGCCGGCCGGCAGGGTGTGGGCCTTTGAGCCGGCCTCGAAGACGGCGGATTTCCTGGCAGCGAGCATCGCCGAGAATGGGTACTCCCACGTGGTCCTGGAGCGCAGCGCGCTTTCCAGTGCCACGGGCCATGCGCTGCTGTCCCTGAACTTCAATCCCGAGCTGAACGCGCTCAAGCAGGGTGGCCTGGCTGCCGGGCGGAGCGAACGGGTGCCGTTGGCGACCCTGGACGAACGCTCCGCGTCCCTCGGCTGGAAGGACCTGGACTTCGTCAAGATCGATGCGGAGGGTGAAGAACTCAACATCCTCCGCGGGGGTGCCAGCCTCTTTTCCGAGATGTCACCGCTGGTCCAGTACGAGATCCAGGGCGGCAACGTATCTTGCCAGGAGCTCGTCGCGGCCTTCGCTGAACGCGGCTACCGTTCGTACCGGCTCGTGCCGGGGCTCGGGCTGCTGGCGCCGTTCGACCCCGCGGCCCCCGTGGACGAGTACGCGCTCAACCTGTTCTGCTGCAAGCCCGACCGGGCCGCTCGCCTGGCGGCGAGGGGCCTGCTCGTCGAAGCAGTTCCCGCCCCGGGATCCCTTGCCGTCGCGGTGGAGGGGTCGTACGGCTGGCAGAGCACGCTGGTGAACCTGCCCTACGGGCAGGTGCTGGCAGGTCTCTGGCAACGGCACGCAACGACCGGGATTGGGGCCGACGTCGCGGCCCCCTTGGCACTCTACGCGCTCTCCCGGGACCCTTCCCGCCCCCCTGCGGAGCGGCTCGCTGCCCTGGAAACGGCCTATTCCCGCCTGCAGGCCCTCTGCGCCGTCGATTCGAGCCGGCTTCGCCTGGTGAGCCTCGCCCGCGTGGCGCGTGACCTCGGCTCGCGTCAGGTCGCCGTTCAGTCACTGATCGAGGTCCTGAACAGGGCTGACAAGGCCCGGGGAGTCGATGTCGGAGAACCGTTCCTTGCGCCCGGGCCGCGCTTCGACGTGCTGCCACCCGGGCCGCACATCAGCAACTGGGTGGTCGCCAGCCTCCTCGAGGAACTCGAGCGACTGGCCGCGCACTCCTCCTATTTCATCGGCGACGGGTCCCTCGAGCGGCTCGCCGGCATCAGCGAGCTGGGCTTCGGCAGCGACGAGATGCGGCGGCGCAAGGAACTCGTCGAGAAGCGCTTTAGCCGGGGCGACCGGCGCTAGCCCGCCCGCGGCGTCGCCTGCAGCCAGCCAATCCGTCGCGCCAGGTCAGAGAACCGGGCAGGCCAGGGCGCCGTCCGGCGGGCAGAGCACGCGATTCGCCGCGCTGCCCGGGCGCAGGGTCAGGATGTGCACTTCCTTGGCCTCGAACACCGGGATATAGATCTCTGCACGGCCGAGGGGCCCCGGGGAGTCGTAGCGGACACTGGGCACGCCGATGGTGGAGATCACCTCGCCGGGAGAAATGCCACCCGGACCCATGATCGTCTGGGTGGTGCCCGGACCGTAGGTGTCGTTGATGTCGAAGATCACGGCAGACTCGTAGTCCCAGTTCGTCTTGCTGGGGGATTTCGGCGTCAGCAGCCACACCTTGGAGGCCTCGTCGCCGCCGACCACGATCCAGGGTTTTACCTTGCCTTCCTGGCCGCGCACCGGGACGAAGGCTTTGGCGGGTCCTGGTGCCAGTCGTCCGGGGCCTGAGGTTGGCGCCGGGAAGGTGGGATTCGGGCGGATGTTGTCCTTGAGCGTGCGCC
>CAZTGY010000008.1:0-4461 GCA_964613445.1 uncultured Chromatiaceae bacterium
TCCAACACCGTCACCAACGTGCGGCGCACGCTGAAGTGCGCGCTGAACTTCGTGGAGTACGACCGGGCGCAGATCGAGACGATCCTGAAGTTCGGCTACCCGGGCCAGCCGCCCGCGGAAAAGATGGCCTACAACACCTTCAACCTGGTGGACAGCCCCACCCCGGGCCGCGCCGGACCGGGCCTGCCGAAGATCATCGGCGAGGCGTTCCAGGTGTTCGAGTGCACGCTGGACGTCGAGCGGATCGCGGCGAACCCGATCCTCCGGGACTCGGCCTCGGCCCACCTGCTGCTCAACATCGACAGCATCCTCGTGAAGCAGCGCTGGAAGGGCCAGATCGACGGCAGCGGCGACAGCATGCCTCGCGTGCCGCTGACCTACGGTTTCCGCGGCGGGGCCACCTTCTGGTTCGGCGAGGCCAAGCCGGCCTACAAGCTGCCGATCCCCGACCTGGGCGCCCGCCACGAGGTGGTGCACTACGAGGCCAACCGGATCGACGACACCGTGCGGTTCACCCTCGATGCCTCGAAGCAGCTCACCGGGATTCCACGCGCCTTCCTGCGCCAGGTGCTGGAAGGCATCGTGCGGCAGGCGAAGGCGCGCGGCGTCACGGAGATCGGCCCGGTATTCCTGGAGCAGCTCAACAAGGAGCGCCAATAGATGCTGTCCTTCATCTTCCTGCTGTACGCCGTCATCCACCTTGGACTGCTGGCCTGGGGCTGGCGCCAGTGGGCGCCTGCCGGCCGCCCGGTCGCCCTGACGATCGCGCTCTTCTCGAACACCCTGCTCTGGTACGACAACTTCCGCATCGGCGTCGGGCGGTTCATCGGCGAGGGCGATGTCCTCTACAACCTGAGCATCCCGGCGTTCTTCTGGCACTGGACCATGCTGCCCCTGTTCGTGATCGTCGCCGGCTCCATCGCCCGCATGGCCGGGCTCGAGTGGGCGCGGAGCAGGCTGGTCATGGGGCTGTTCTGCCTGGGAGCGGTGGCCCTGTTCGTGAAGGACCTGCCCTACACCATCGGCCTGCTGTTCGGCGAAGTCGGGCCGATGCCCGCCGTCGAGCTCCGCCCCGCCTGCATCGCCGACACGCTGCGGTACACGACCCGGGTCTCACCCGCCCAGTTCTGCGGCCCGGATGCGGTGGCCTTCGCGAACGGTCCCAGCCCGCTGCCGGCCATCGCCATGAACATCATCATGGTGGCCGTCGGCATCGCGCTGTGGGTCCGCCGTGGCTGGAAGTGGCTGGTGATCGGGCCGGGCCTGATGTTCGTCGCCGCGGGCGGTGCCCCGCTGTGGGGCATCTACGCCCTGCCGGTGGCCAACTTCGGTGAGATGCTGTTCACCGCCGGCGTGCTGGCCACCATCCTGCGCTTCAGCCCCGGTACCGGCGCCGTCGGGGCCGGCCGTCAGGCGGCGGGCAGGCTCACGAGCACCTCGAAACCCCCGCCGTCCGGCCCGGGCGAGAAGCCGACCGTCCCGTGATGGAGCTCTGCTATGCGCCGGACGATCGACAGGCCGAGGCCTGACCCGCCGCCGGCTGCGGAGTCGCCGCGGAAGAATCGCTCGCCGAGGCGCTCGAGTTCAGCCGGCGAAACGCCGGCCCCGGCATCCCTCACCCGCAGCGTGACCCGGCCACCTTCCCGGGCAATGCGCACGACGACCGGCTGCGCGCCGTGCCGGAGCGCGTTGACCACCAGGTTGCGAACGAGAATGCCGAGTAGCGTGGCGTTGCCCCGGACCCGGGCGGCGGCGGCCGCGTCCAGCTCGATGTCAGGTTCCCGGCCGGAACCTGACGAGGCGACATCGGCGATCACGGATCGGGCCACCTGGTCCAGCGCCACGGTCGCCGGCGCCGTGACGGCTTCACCCCCTTCCAGGCGGGCCAGCGTGAGCAGCTGGTCCAGCAGGTCGGCCATGCGGTCCGAGGCGACGATGACCTGATCGAGGGCAGCATCACGGGTCGCCGGATCCGGGGTCGTGCGCGCCACCTCGGCCTGGGCCCGGACCGCGGCCACCGGCTTGCGGAGCTCGTGGGAGGCATCGGCGGTAAACCGCCGTTCCAGTTCGGTCGCGCGCCGGATGCGGCCAAACAGCTCGTTCAGCCTGCGCACCAGCGGCAGGGTCTCGGCGGGGACCGCCAGGTCTATGGGGCGCAGCTCGAGCGGCTCCCGGGCGGCCAGCTGGTCCCCGAGAGCGGCCAGGGGCCGCAGCGCGCGGCCGATGCTCCACCAGATCAGCGCGGCGAGAACGGGCAGGCCCGCCGCGAGGGGCAGGAGCGCGTTGAGTGCCACACGCCGTGCGATGGCCTCGCGCACGCTGTGATCCTCGCCCACCTCGATCAGGTACTCGAGCTCCCGGTCCCAGGTGGTGAAGACCCGCCAGCGCCGCCCGGCCACCTCGCTGTCGGAAAAGCCCTCCAGGGCAGGCGACAGGCGCTGTCCCGGCGCATCCTTCGACGACAGCACCAGCTCGCTTCGGTCATTCCAGACCTGGAAGCTCACCCGGTGGCCATAGGACCCGCTCTCCGCGAACTCGCTGAGATCCTCGGGGTCCAGTTCGAGGAGTTCGTGCCCGGCACCGGCAGCGAGGATCGACGTGACCTGGGCGAGATGCGCATCCAGCAGCCGGTCGGCCTCCCGGTGCGCGTCGAAGTACGCGGCGACGGTCACCGCGAGCCAGGCGGCCGTGACGGAGCCCAGCAGCAGGGCGGCCAGGCGGCGCCGGATCGACACCTCAGCCATCGCCGCCGCCGTCCGCACCCGGGCGGGGCAGCACGTAGCCGACACCCCGCACCGTGCGGATCACCTCCGCCGCGAGCTTGCGCCGCAGGTGATGGACGTGGACCTCGATGGCATTGCTCTCCACCGCCGCATCCCAGTCGTAGAGCCGCTCCTCGAGCTGCTCCCGGGTGAGCACCCGGCCGGCGTTCAGCATGAGCTCGCGCAGCAGGTCGAATTCCCGGGGATTGAGCTCCACCTTCCGCTGCCGGTAGGTCACCGAGCGCGCGCTCGCATCCATTGCCAGTTCGCCGGCGACGAGTTGCTCGGAGCCGGCGCCGTGGGCGCGGCGCACCAGGGCCCGCAGCCGCGCGGCGAGCTCGGCGATGGCCACCGGCTTGACCACGTAGTCGTCGGCGCCGGCGTCGAGCCCGGTCACCCGGTCGTCGATGGCATCCCGGGCAGTGAGCACCAGCACGGGGACCGGCTGCCCCCGGGCCCGGAGCTGCCGGAGCACCTCCAGGCCGGAGCGTCCCGGCAGGCCCAGGTCGAGCACGACGGCGGCGAAGTCACCGGCGCGCAGCACCGTGTCGGCGGCGTTGCCATCGCGAACCCAGTCCACGGCGAAACCCCGGTCGCGGAGCCCGGCCTGCAGGGCATCGCCGAGCAGGCTGTCATCCTCCACCACCAGAACGTGCATCCGTCAGTCCCCGTCGTCGTTGTACCCCGCCAGCGTCACCCTTTCCGGCTGAGCCGCTGCCACGGCCGGCGTGGCGGCACCGCCCAGGCTGAGAGCCCAGTAGCCGAGCACGCCCGAGAGCAGTGCCACACCGACGACGGCCGCGAAGGCGCCCCGCACGCCAGCGGTGGCCTCGGCGCGCTTGTAGCCCGTGATCATCGCACCGACCAGGTTCTCCCGGTGCAGGAGGCTGCCCAGCACGACGCCGCCGACGTGGATCCCCACGAGCCACAGCCAGCCGTTGGCCAGGATCTCGTGGACCTCCTCCGCCGCGTCGCCGCCGATCTCGTTGTAGGTCGCATAGCCGGTGATCCCGGTCAGCGCGGCGACACCGAGGATGGCCCAGATGGCGAAGCTGCCCGCCGGATTGTGCCCCAGAAAGCGCGGATCGGAACGGCGGAGCAGGCGGCGCACGTAGTCGACCGTTTCCCGGGGCGAGAACAGGAAGGACCGGAACCGGGCGTAGCGGGTGCCCACGAAGCCCCAGACCACCCTGAAGGCCACGAGCCCCAGCACGGTGTAGCCGAACATGACGTGGATGTTCCGGAGCCGCTCGGTCTCGGACAGCCAGTAGGCGCCGGCAAAGCTGGCCGCGAGCGCCCAGTGGAACACGCGCACCGGGAGATCCCAGATCAGGACCCGGATGGTGCCGTCGGGGCGGCCGGTGGCGTCGATTGCGTTTGCGTTCATTGAATCACCCGGGGGGCAGCTTGATGTTCCGTTCACTGAAGTTGCCCTGGTCCGCCGTCCTGTGGCAGGCGGCGCAGTTGGCCGCGCTGCCAACGGCTGGCGACTTGAACCGGGCGGCGGAGATCTCGTCATGCTCGCCGATGAACCAGCGCGCCTCCGTTATGCGCAGTGGCGGCGGCACGGGCTCGGGCCTGCCCGCCTTCGGCTTCCGGGAATTTGCGACGAGCCAGGCGGTGATGTCCTTCGCCACTGCAGGCTCGAGGCTCGCATCGGTGCCGAAGTGTTCCCTGAGCCCCTCCATCACGCGCTGCC
>CAZTGY010000008.1:4471-20651 GCA_964613445.1 uncultured Chromatiaceae bacterium
GGAGAGGAAGCGCGGCGGGTAAGCCAGGTGACAGGCGCCGCACTCCTCCGCCCACACCGGGTTGGGCGCGGGAGGCGGTGACTTCGTGGCACCCTCGGCGGCGGCCAGCGCCGCGAATCCGGTCAGCATGGCTATGGCAATCCTGTGGATGATCATCGCAGTGCTCCTTCAGCGGCCGAGCGACCGCAGGTAGGTGATCACGTCGCCCTTCTCCAGGGCGGTGCATTCCCGGTCCAGCACGTCCTTGCAGTTGCGCTTGAACCATTTCTCGACCTTCGCGGCGTCGGTCAGCCGCGCGGGATTGACGGCAGGGGCCATGGGCTCGATGGCCTTGCCGGTCACGGTGTGGCGGCCCGGCTGGCGGGGGTCCTGGGTGTGGCAGGTGGCGCAGCTCCAGTCGGTGCCCTTCTTCCGGAAGAACGCGGCGCCCCGCTCGGCCGAGAAGCCCGTGAAGTTGCCGCCCGCCCGGGCCGCTTGCTGGATGGCGGGCAGCGGGTCGGCTGCGCTTGCCGTGCCGGCCGCGAGGGCCAGCAGAAGCCCGATGGCGGCCGCGGATGAAGTCCGGCTCATGGTCGTCTGCTCCGTGCGATTTGCCTGGAGCGAACGTAGGCGCCGGAGCTTAAGTGGTGCTTAAGGCACTGCCCCGCTCGTACCGCAGGTCGTACGCCATTTGATGAGAGCCTTCCGACCTACTCATTCAGCTCGTAACTCGTGCTTCTCCCCCCCGCCCCCGACTTCCGCAAGGCGCCCCTTGCGACCAGTTCGGTGATGTCCCGCAGGGCCGTGTCCGGCGAGCACTTCGCGATGACCGCCCACTTGCTGCTGGTCAGCTTGCCCTCGAAGCCATCCAGCAGGTTGTTCAGCAACTTCACCTGGCGCTCGTTCATCGGCGTGCCCGCGAAGCGCTGCCAGAAACGGGCCTTGGCCAGCACGACGTCCACGGTGAGCTGTGCCTGATCGACGGCGCGGTGCAGGGTCTCCAGGAACCAGACGAGCCAGCCGGTGACATCCAGAGAACCCTTCTGGGTGCTCTCCAGGATGTCGTAGTACGCCGTGCGCTCCCGCTGGATCTGCGCCGACAGGCTGTAGAAGCGCTGCGCGCTGCCGTCGGCGCGGGCCAGCAGCAGGTCGCCGATCGCTCGCGCGATGCGCCCGTTGCCGTCATCGAAGGGGTGCAAGGTCACGAACCAGAAGTGCCCGAGCCCGGCCCTGATGAGTGGCGCCTCCATGGCCGGGCCGTTCAGCCATTCGAGCAGGCGCCCGGTCTCAAATTCCAGGCGCCCGGCCGGCGGCGCTTCGTAGTGCACCCGCTGACGGCCCACGGGGCCGGAGACGACCTGCATCGGCCCAGTGGCATCGTCGCGCCAGGCGCCCACCCTGATGGGCGTGAGCCCCGAGCGCCCGGTGGGAAAGAGGGCCGCGTGCCAGGCGAACAGCCGCTCGCGGGAAACGGTCGCGGCGCAGTTTGCCGTGGCGTCCAGCACCATCTCGACCACGCCCTCGACGTGACGGTCGGCGGTTGCGAGAGCGCCGATATCCACGCCCAACCGGCGGGCCAGGGAGGAGCGGACCGATGCGACGTTCAGCAGCTCGCCCTCGATCTCGCTGGTCTTGACCACGTCGTCGGTGAGCACCGCCAGGCTGGCCTGGTCCCGTGACGCCAGGCCCGCGTCGGCCAGTCGGCCCGCGAGCAGACCCTGGGCACGGCTCGCCCCGGCCAGGGGCCCGGCCAGGACCGCCATGTCGTACCGCCATCCGGGCCAGTCGCGGGACTGCCAGATATAAGAGTGGGGATAATCTCCGCTTTTCATACGGAGATTATGGGGAGCCCTGAACCCCGGAGCAAGGCTTTCACCGCACCATCTGCGGACATTGTGACCTTGTTCTCCGCACGGCGCCCCGGCGGGACACCAGGCGGGTCGGCCGTTGCGCCCGTTGCGCCCGGCCCAACCCGCATTGCAATAATGCCGGCTGTCGTCAATGCCGGCCCAATGGAGACCCACCCCATGCTTGATCGTCGGGCACTGCTCGCCGGCTTCGGCGCCGTCGCCGTCGCCTCCGCCTCACCACCCGCCTGGTCCCTCTCCGGCGCAGGACGAGCTGGCCTGGATCTCGCCAACAGGCGCGACCTGCTGACGGCGCTTGCCAAGCTGCGGGGCGCCACGGATGACCGGCTCGTGATCGGCTACGTGATCGGGGCGCGCTACGCCGTGCCGGAGCACCGGCTGATCCCGATGATGGGGATCATGGCCGCGACCTTCAGCCAGTACCGCCGCATCAGTGACGAGGCCTTCGAGGCGCGGGCGCTGGAAATCGCGTACTTCACCGACCTTGCCACGGGCAAGCTGCTGGAGAAGTGGAAGAACCCGGTCACGGGCACCACGGTGGACGTGCAGCTGACGCGCATGGGCCCGTCCCGCGTGACGCTGACCGCCGACGGCCTGACGGTGGCCAATCCCTCCGGCGAGGCGGCGGGACTCAGGCTGCAGCACGTGTTCCAGCCACCCGTGGTGGTGGGCGACAACGTCTGGATCACCGAGCAGATCAACGTGGACGGCCCGCCCGGCCCCCGCCCCTTCGTCTACAACGAGCTCACCACCTTCCACGCCCGCAAGTCCGAGCTGGATGATCCGGCCCGGGCGAACGTGGCCACCCAGGTGCAGTACCAGAGCCTGATCACCTACCGGCCCTGGATGGGCTTCGGCGACACGCCGGGACACTCTGTCGCGCGCGGCGCCGGCAAGCACGTGGCCAGCATCGACGAGCTGCCGCCCTACTACGTCGAGCTGACGAAGCGCCTGCACCCGGACGTGCTGAAGGATCCGCTGGCCCTGCTGGCGGACAAGGCGCCGCCGGGATGAGGCGATGACCAGGCGCCGGCTCGTCGTGGCCGCAGTCCTGGTAGCCGCTATCGGGGCCTACCTGGCACTGGACCTCGGCCAGTATTTCACGCTCGATTTCCTGCGCGCGCGGCAGGCGGCGCTGGCCGGCTACGCGGAGGCGCAGCCACTGCGGGCCGGAGCGCTGTTCTTCCTCGCCTACGTGGCGGTGACCGGCCTGTCGATACCCGGCGCCACCGTGCTGACGCTGGCGGCCGGCGCCGTCTTCGGCTTCTGGTGGGGCCTCGTCCTGGTGTCCTTCGCCTCCTCCATCGGGGCGACCCTGGCCTTCCTCGTCTCCCGCTTTCTCCTGCGCGATGCCGTGCAGGCCCGGTTCGGGGACCAGCTCGCGGCTATCAACCGGGGCATCGACAAGGAAGGCGCGTTCTACCTCTTCACCCTGCGCCTCGTGCCCGTCTTCCCGTTCTTCGTCATCAACCTGCTGATGGGCCTGACGTCCATGAAGATCTGGACGTTCTACCGGGTGTCCCAGCTCGGCATGCTCCTCGGCACCGCGGCCTACGTGAATGCGGGCACGGAGCTGGCACGCATCACCGCCCTGAAGGGCATCGTCTCGCCCGGCGTGCTGCTGGCCCTTGCGTCCCTGGGAATCCTGCCCCTGGCCTCCAGGAAGCTCATCGAAGCCTTCCGGGCCCGGCGCGTCTACGCCCGGTGGGCCGGCGTGAAGCCACGCCGCTTCGACCGGAACGTGGTGGTGATCGGCGCCGGCTCGGCGGGGCTGGTGACGAGTTACATCGCGGCCGCCGTCCGGGCGAAGGTGACGCTGGTGGAGCGGCACCGCATGGGCGGCGACTGCCTCAACACCGGCTGCGTGCCGTCGAAGGCACTGATCCGCTCGGCGAAGTTGCTGAACCACATCTCCCGGGCGAAGGAGTTCGGCATCGCCTCTGCGAGGGCCGAGTGGGACTTCGCGGACGTGATGGCGCGGGTGCAGCGGGTGATCACCGAGATCGAGCCCCACGACTCGGTGCAACGCTACTCGAGGCTGGGCGTGGACTGCGTGCAGGGCACCGCGCGGATCGTGTCGCCATGGGAGGTGGAGATCTCCCGGGCAGACGGCACCAGCCAGCGGCTCACCACCCGCAGCATCGTGATCGCCACCGGCGCGCGGCCGCTGGTGCCGCCGATCCCCGGCCTTGCCGAGGCCGGCCCGCTGACGTCCGAGACCGTCTGGGACCTGCGCCAGCTGCCCCGCCGCCTCGTCGTGCTGGGCGGTGGCCCGATCGGCTGCGAGCTGGCCCAGTGCTTCGCGCGCTTCGGCTCGCGCGTGACGGTCGTACAACGCAGCCCCCGGCTGCTGCCGCGCGAGGACCCGGACGTGTCGGCCCTCGTCCGGACGCGCCTCGAGGCCGAGGGCATCCGCGTCCTGGCGTGCACGACCGCCACCCGCGTCGTCCGCGAGAACGGGGAGAAACTGCTGCTGGTCGAGGGTAATGCCGGCGTGGAGCGCCTTCCCTGCGACGAAATCCTGTGCGCCGCCGGGCGCGTGGCGAACACCGCCGGCTTTGGCCTGGAGGAACTGGGCATCCCGTTCGCCCGCTTCGTGGAAACGAACGAGCACCTGCAGACGAACTACCCCAACATCTACGCCTGCGGCGACGTCGCCGGACCCTTCCAGTTCACGCACACCGCGTCACACATGGCCTGGTACGCGGCAGTGAACGCGCTGTTCGGCGCGCTGCGGAGGTTCCGGGTGGACTACCGGGTCGTGCCCTGGACCACCTTCACGGACCCCGAGGTTGCCCGGGTGGGATTGAGCGAAGAGGAAGCCCGCGCGCGGAACGTCCCCCACGACGTCCACCGCTACGGGATCGACGACCTGGACCGGGCCATCGCGGACGGCGAGGCTCGCGGCTTCGTCAAGGTGCTGACGAAGCCGGGAACCGACCGGATCCTGGGCGCCACCATCGTCGGCGATCACGCCGGCGACCTGCTCGTCGAGTTCGTGGCGGCGATGAAGCATGGCTTCGGGCTCGCGGGCATCCTCGGGACGATCCACACCTACCCCACCCTGGCCGAAGCGAACAAGTACGCAGCCGGCGCCTGGAAGCGGACGACGGCCACGGAGGGCAAGCTGGCCGTGGCCGGCGCTTTTCACGCCTGGGCTCGCGGTGAAGCAGGCTTCGGCGCCGTGCTGGGCAAGGCGCTGGCGCTGGTGCTGGCGCCCGACCGGACACCGGTCTATCCGGCGGAGTCCCGCCACCGGGAGTAGGCGGCGCCGTTCGCCGCCAGCTCAGCCCTTGCTGCCGGGCCTGATGTCGTTGATGCCCCAGAACTCCAGCTCGCGCTCGAAGGTCCAGCGCGGGTGGACGCGATCGAGGTCGGCCAGGTCCTCTTCGCGGGCAAAGTCGTAGCCGTTGTTCGTGGCGTTGTACCACTCCGCATAGCGCAGGGGATACACGACTTCCTCGCTGAAGACGCTCAGGATCCGCATGAGCCACCGGGGAAACTTGCGGTACCGGAAGCGGGTCCCGTGGCGGTTGCAGCGCTCGGCGATCGCCACGAGCTCGTCGCCGGTGTGCGCGCTGGAGGCGATGGACAGGTCCTCGTTGGAGAACACCTCCGGGTACTCGAAGCAGGTGCCCACCCACTTGCCGATATCCCGCACGTCGAGCCAGTTCACCATGAAGTCGGGCTCGGTGATGCCCGGGATGTTGTTCTCCCGGATCATGGTCCGGGACAGGCTGGACTCTCCCCGGATGTGCGCCTGGGCTGTGTAGTCCACCCGGTGCATGGCGTAGTAGTAGGCAGGGCGGTAGATGCAGGTGACGTTGACGCCCTGGGACCGCAGGAAATCCGAGAGTCGCAGCTTCTGCTGGATCCACCAGGGCGCCTCGGGGGCGTCGTCCACCAGGCCCCGCACCTTGTCCGTGGGAAAGATGAGGGTGATGGCGTGCCCGACCGACGGGTTGGCCTTGAGCGCACCCAGGGCCGCCATCACCTGGCGCATGACGGCGGCGCGGCCGCCCTCCGGGTCGTTGCCATGATTGGTGATCTTGCCGGCCTTGCTGGTGTTCGCCGTGAAGTAGAGCACCGCGCCCTGGCAGCCGGCAAAAGCCTTCTCGAGGTCCTCGCGGGAATTCATGTCCACCCGGGGGTGCAGCGTCAGCAGCCCGGGTTGCCTGGCCTCCACGTCCCTGGACAGCGCCTCCAGCCTCGCCGCCGCCTGCGTGCCGGGCGTCCGGTAGAGGGCCCGGACGCGGAACCGGCCGGTCTTCACCAGTTCCTCCACGATGGCGTAGCACTCCCAGCCGGTTGCACAGGTCACGGCGATCCGGGGCAGCTGCTCCAGGGATCCGGGCGATTCCGGCGCACGCTCCCGCGCCGCCCTGCTCGCCGCCTGGGCGGCGAGCAGGGCGTCGATCAGGCGCCGGTTATTGGCCTTGATGGCCTGCTGGGCCAGCCCTACTGCGGTGTCGCGGTCCATCCTGTGGAATCCCCTGGGGAGGTCAGGCGCCGACACTACACCGGCCTGCAGCGACCGCTGTAACAGTTCGTAACAGCGGCCCCGATCCTTTGCGGTGCACTACGGGAAATTCCGGGTGTTGCCACGGAGGTTTGGTGGCATCGTGAGCCGACTCCCGCCGGACAACGAACAAAGGCCAGGTAGCGCGCCCATGGCACACAAGCAGGTCCTGTTCCGGTCCGCCGCGCGGGAGAAGGTCCTGCGCGGAGCGACCCAGCTCGCAGACGCCGTGCGGATCACGCTCGGCCCCAAGTCCAAGTCGGTGCTGATGCAGAAGCACTTTGGCGCCCCCGTCGTGTGCAACGACGGGGTGGCCATCGCGAAGGAATTCGACCTGAAGGACCCGGAGGAGAACCTGGGCGCCCAGATGCTGCGCCAGGCCGCCGAGAAGACCGGCGACCTGGTGGGCGACGGCACCAGCACCTCGACGATCATCGCCCACGCGATCTTCGCCGACGGCGTGCGCAACGTGGCGGCCGGCGCCAGCGCGGTGGACCTGAAGCGGGGCCTGGACCGGGCCTTCGGCGCGGCCGTCAAGGCGCTGCACGCCATGTCCCGCAAGGTCAGCGAGCGGAAGGAAAAGGCCCAGGTGGCGACGATTTCCGCCCACAACGACCCGCAGGTGGGCGACCTCGTGGCCGACGCCATGGAGCGGGTCGGTGAAGAAGGCGTCATCACCGTCGAGGAATCCAAGACGACGGAGACGATCCTCGAGGTCGTCGAGGGCCTGCAGTTCGACCGGGGCTACCTGTCCCGGTACTTCGTGACCGACATGGAGAAGATGGAGTCCGTCCTGGAGGACCCGCTGATCCTGATCACGGACCGGAAGATCGGCCTGGTGAAGGACCTGCTGCCCATCCTGGAGCAGGTCGCCAAGGCAGGCCGGCCCCTGGTCATCATCGCGGAGGACGTGGAATCCGAGGCGCTCGCCACGCTGCTCGTCAACCAGATCCGCGGCGTCCTGAAGTGCGTCGCGGTGAAGGCGCCGGGCTTCGGCGACCGACGGAAGGCGATGCTGGAAGACATCGCGGTGCTCACCGGCGGGCAGCTGGTCTCCGAGGAGCTCGGCACGAAGCTGGAGGACGCGAAGCTTGCCCAGCTGGGCACGGCCAAGCGGGTCATCGCGGACAAGGACGACACGACGATCATCGGCGGCGCCGGCGACCGCAAGGCGATCGAGGGCCGCCTGCAGCAGCTCCGGCTGGAGATCGGCAAGACCACCAGCGACTATGACAGGGAGAAGCTTGAAGAGCGCCTGGCCAAGCTCTCCGGGGGCGTCGCCGTGATCAAGGTCGGCGCCGCGTCGGAGTCGGAAATGAAGGCGAAGAAGGACGCGCTCGACGACGCGATCAGCGCCACGAAGGCGGCCGTCGCCGAGGGCATCGTGCCGGGCGGCGGGCTGGCCCTGCTGCGCACCACCCGGGCGATCGAGGCCGACGAGGCAGCCGCGAGCGGCGACGAGCGCACCGGCATGCAGATCCTGCGCCGCGCCCTCGAGGCGCCGACGCGGCAGATCGCCGAGAACTCCTCCGTGGACGGCGGCGTGGTGGTGAACCGGATGCTGACGGGTGAAGGCAACATCGGCTTCGATGCCGCCACCAAGCAGTACGTGGACCTGTACGAGGCGGGAATCGTGGACCCGACGAAGGTCGTGCGGGTGGCCCTGGAGAATGCCGTGTCGGTGGCAAGCATCCTGCTGCTGGCGGAGGCGACGATGACGGAGGTACCGGAGCCGAAGCCCCAGCAGCCGGCGCCGGAACTCGGCGGGGGCGGGTTCTAGATCCCGGATCGCCGCCCGCTACTGGCGCACCCGCAGCACCGCCGCCCCCCGGATCTCGTCATGCCGCAGCCGGTACAGCGCGTCGTTGGCCCGCTCCAGCGGAAACTCCTCGGTGCTCGCGTGCAGCGGAATCGTGGCCGCCAGGTGCAGCAGCGCCTCGCCATCGGCCCGCGTGTTGGCGGTGACGCTGCACAGGGTCCGCTCCTGGAAGAGATGCGCCTGGTAATCCAGCGCCGGGATGTCGGACAGGTGAATGCCGGCTACCGCGAGCGTGCCGCCCCGGTCGAGCGCCGCCAGCGCCACGGGCACCAGCTCACCGGCCGGCGCGAAGAGGATGGCGCCCCGGAGCTTCACGGGCGGCACTGACTCGGCGCCGCCCACCCAGGCGGCGCCCATCTCCCGGGCCAGCGCCTGGTGGCGCTCACCCCGGGTTGCCACGTACACGCTGCAACCCCAGTGGCGGGCAATCTGCAGCACGATGTGCGCCGAGGCGCCGAAGCCGTAGAGTCCGAGCGCCTGGCCGGGCCGGATCCCGGAACGCACGAGGGCCCGGTAGCCGATGATGCCCGCGCAGAGCATGGGTGCCGCCACCAGCGTGGGGAGCGCATCGGGCAGGCGGTAGACAAAGGCCTCCGGCGCACAGAGCGCTTCCGCGTAGCCGCCCGGGTCGGTCCAGCCGGTGAAGCGCGGCGCGACGCACAGGTTCTCGGCGCCCCGCCGGCAGAACTCGCACCGGCCACAGGTGGCGTGCAGCCAGGCCACGCCGACCCGGTCGCCGATGGCAAGGCGCGTGGCGCCCGGGCCGAGCCGCGTGACGCGGCCCACCACCTCATGCCCGGGAATGATGCCCGGCCGGGGCACCGGCAGGTCGCCCTCGATCACATGCAGGTCGGTGCGGCACACGCCGCAGACCTCGACGGCCACCTGCACCTCGCCCGGACCCGGTTCCGGCATCGGCAGTTCGGTGAGCCGCAACGGCGCCGACCCGACCGGCGCCGGACCGGTGAGGACCATCGCCCGCATGGGCATCAGCCTGCTACCGCCCGGCCTGCCGGAGCAGGCGCTGGGCGGCGAGAAAGGGCAGGCGTGCCCCCAGCTCGCGGTCGTCGAACATGAGTCCTGCGCCGTCAGGCTGCTGCCGCATGACCCAGGCACGCCACAGGCAGGTGCCGGGGTCGTTGCCGGGCACGCACAACTCGAGCCCCACCAGCCCGCACAGCACGGTCCGCTCGGCGGGCACGGCCACGAACGCGCCGCCGCGGCTGAGGTTCAGGATCGTTACCGGAACCTGCTCACCGCCCGCCTTGTGGAGCGTGGCCGGCAGCCTCATGGCCAGCCGCTCACCGCAGCGATGTTCCATATGCATCTCCCCGGGATTCTGGACTCGTGGCCGGCCGAATCCCAGATCGCCGGGGGCGCCGGGGCCTGCGAAAGCTACGTATTGCCGGCGAGGCGCCACCGGCCCCAGATTGGCCGGACGCCCGGCAACGGGTTGGGGGGCCGCAAAGTGCCCGTGAAGCATTTCATCGACAGGGACGATGCCGGCCGGCGGCTCGCGGTGGCCCTGCACCAGCGGTACCCCGGCCTCGGGGCCGGCAACGAGGCCGTCGTCCTGGCGCTGCCCCGGGGTGGCGTACCGGTGGCGGCCCGGGTGGCGGCTGCCCTGCGCACCCCGCTCGGCCTGCTGATCGTGCGCAAGATCGGGGCACCGATGCAGCCCGAGCTCGCCATGGGCGCGGTGGCCTCCGGCAATGTCGTGATCCGCAATGAACCCGTCATCCGCGCGGTGGGGCTGCCGGAGGCGGCGTTCGCCCGGGCCACCGGGCTTGCCCAGGAAGAGCTGGCGGCGAAGGAGCGCCTCTACGGCCCCGCCGCCGGGGCCGGGGACCTCGCCGGCAGGACGGTGATCCTGGTGGACGATGGCGCGGCGACGGGCGCCACCATGCGTGCCGCCGTGGCGGCCGCGAAGGCACGCCATGCCGGCCGGGTGGTGGTCGCGCTGCCGACCGCGTCCGAGGAGGCGGCCGCCGCCCTGGCAGCCGGGGCCGACGAGCTGGTCTGCCTGGACACCCCGGAGCCCTACTTTGCCGTGGGCTACTGGTACCGGGACTTCAGCCAGGTCGGCGACGACGAGGTCCGGCGCCTGCTGGACGACGCCAGCCCGGGCAGCGGAGATCTCGCCGCCACCGAACCTGCCTGACTGCGCGGCCACCTGCGCGGTGCGCTGGACCTGGACTTCATGAACTTCGTCATCGGGCTGCACCAGCGCACCGGCATCGACATCCCGGAAGCCGACGTTCCGAGGATCTTCACGTTGCGCGGGCTCATCGCCTACCTGGCGCGCTGAACCGCGAACCACTCCGCCAGCCACTCCTCCAGCGTGACCAGCGGGAGCGGACTGACCAGCCGCTGGCAGGCCGCCTTGTCGGCCAGGGTCATGGCAAAGGTGTTGCCGGCCTTCAGGTTGCGGTTGACCTGGGTCGGGTAGCGGAAGGCCGGGCGCAGCCCGACGACGACGTGGTCGAAGAAGGCATTCTCCAGCGCCGTCGCCTGCCGATACTTCGGATTGAAGTCCGGATTCAGCCGATGGGCGCGGCCGGCCAGCTCGACCGGCGTCAGCACCTCGGACACTCCGTTGACAGCCTTGTGCAGATGGGCATCCCGCTCGCTGAAGATCGCCGCGACGAGCTTGCCCAGGTCCTCTTCCGCGACGAAGCTGAGCCGTATGTCCGGCGGATAGGGCCAGACGAGCCGGTTCTTCCACTGGAGGCCGAACTTCACCTGCCGCAGGTAAGCCGGCTGGCGCAGCCAGGTCCAGGGCAGGCCCGCGTCCTCGATGAGCTTTTCCAGCTGCCATTTGGTGCGGAAGTGAATCGGGCTCTCGAGGCCGAGCTCCTCCGGCGGACGCTCGAAGCGCGTCATGGTCTGCCAGACGAAGTGCCGGAGGGTGCTGCAGGACCTGGCCGCGGCCACCAGTGCCGTGCCCTGGGCCAGTTCCTCGGGGTTGTCGGCACGGTACTTCCGGGCATGGATGTTGTAGACGGTCGTGCCGTAGATGCCCTCGGCGCCGGCAAACGCCGCCCGCAGCGCGGGCTCGTCCTGGGTCGATGCCCGCACCACCTCGCAGCGTTGCCCGCCAACCTCGAGCTGGCGCAGGCGCTCCGCGAGCGGGCTGTCGGGGCTGCGCACCGTGGCACGCACGCGAAACCGGCCCGTCCGGAGCAGGTAGTGGACTGCCCAGTAGCCCTCGCCCGCGGTGCCGTTGGTGACCACGATGATCGGCTTGTCCATCAGGCAGGCCCCTCCGGCCGTACATTCGGCGACCGGTGCATAATGGCGGCTGGCTCCGTTCCGTCAATCCCACTCAGGGCAAAATCATGGACCAGCAGAGACTGCAGGCGCTGCTTCTCGAACTCGACCGCGAACTGAAGGCAACCCGTTCGCTGGACGCGCAGTCGCAGCAGCTGCTGAGGCAGGTGCTGGCGGACATCCCCGCCGCGCCCGCCGGGTCCGCGACGCACCGGACCGCCGAGTCCCGGCTGCGGGAGCTGATGCTGCGCTTCGAAGCCGAGCACCCGCAGCTTTCCGGAGCCGTCGGCCAGGTCGCCGACGCGCTGGGCAAGCTCGGGATCTGAGGACGCCTAGCCCCGCTCGACGCGCACGGCCGTCACCTTGTACTCGGGCGCCCCCGTAATCCTGTCGCCGTGACTGCTCGTCAGGAAGTTGACCATCGGCTCCGGGTCCTGGAACGTGGCGAACAACTCGCCCTGCTGCACCCGGTCACTGACCAGGACCTGCAGGCGGGCCTCGCCATGACGGCTCCGCACCCGGACCGTGTCGCCGGACCCGAGGCCTTTGGCCACCGCATCGATGGCGTTGATCTCCAGCAGGTCCGTCGGCCGCAGGTCGCGGGTGCGGCCCCGCCCGGTCATGGTGCCCGCGTTGAACTGGTAGAGGCTGCGGCCTGTCGTCAGCAGTAGCGGAAACTCCGCAGTGACGGTTTCCGCCGTCGGGACGTAGTCGATGCAGGCCAGCGTCGCGCGGGGACCCGCAGCGAAGGACTCTGCATAAAGGTACTCCGTACCTGCCCCATCCTCGTGCCGGCACGGCCACTGCACGCCCGATTCATCGAGGCGCTCCCGCGTCACCCCGGCCCCGCCCGGCCAGGCCGTGCGCACTTCGTCCCAGATATCGGCCGCACTGTTGAAGGCGAAGCCCGACCCGCGGCCCAGGGCGCGGGCGACATCGCACAGGATCTGCCAGTCGGGCCGCGCCGATCCCGGCGGCGGCACGGCCTGCCGCACCCGCTGGATCCGGCGCTCCGAGTTCATGAAGGTGCCGTCGTGCTCGAAGGCGCTCGCCGCCGGCAGGAACACCGCGGCAACTTCCCGCGCCGTCTCGTTGATGAAGATGTCCTGGACGATCACGGTCTCTACCTTGCGCAACGCAGCCAGTGTCGCCGTACGGTTCGGCAGCGTGGGCAGCACGTCGTAACCGACGATCCAGAGGCACTTCAGCTCGCCCCGGGCCGCGGCCTCGATCATCTCCACGACGTTGTAGCCCCGATCCCCGGGCAAGGCGGCGCCCCATAGCGCCTCGAAACGGGCCCGCTCGGGCTCAAGCGCAGCCCCGCCGGTGAGCAGGCCGGGGTCGCAGCCCATGTGGGCGGCGCCCTGCACGTTGTTCTGCCCGCGCAGGGGGTTCACGCCCGCGCCGCGGCGGCCGAGATTGCCGGTGAGCAGTGCCAGGTTGATGAGGCACATCACGCCTTCGGTACCCTGGAGGTGCTCGGTCACGCCGAGGCCGTGGAAGCACATGGCGGGCCTGGTTGCGGCATAGAGCCTGGCGGCGCGGCGGATGTCATCGGCCGGGACGCCGCTGATGGCGGCGGCGCGCTCGGGCGTCCAGGCCCCGGCCAGCGACCGGAATTCGGCAAGCCCGTCCACCCGCCCGCGCATGAACGCCTCGTCGGTGAGCGACTCGGCCAGGATGACCTGGGCCATCGCGTTCAGCAGCGGGACGTTGGTGCCCGCCCGGGGCCGCAGGTGCACCGTGGCCCGGCGCGCCAGGTCCGTGGCGCGCGGATCGATGACGATCAGCGGCGTGCCGAGCCGTACCCGTCGCAGGATGCGCGCGCCCACCACCGGGTGGTTCTCGGTCGGATTGCAGCCCACCAGCATGATGGCGCCGGCCATCTCGATGTCGTCGAAGGAGTTGGTCGCGGCGCCGAAGCCCAGCATGCGCTTCAGTGCCGCTGCGCTGGGCGTGTGGCAGACCCGCGCGCAGCAGTCCACGTTGTTGGTGCCGAGCACCGTGCGCGCGAACTTCTGGACGACGTAGTTGTCCTCATTGGTCGCGCGGGCCGAGCCGAGCACACCGATGGCCCGTGGGCCATGACGCCGGAGCACTCCCGTCAGGATCTCCGCGACGGTACCGATGGCCGCCGGCCAGTCGGTGCCCTGCCACCCGCCCTGCCGCCGCAACAGCGGCTGTGTCGCCCGGTCCGGCGCGGCGTTGAACTCGAAGGCGTACCGGCCCTTGATGCACAGGTGGCCCTTGTTCACCGGCGAGTCCAGTGCCGGCGTCACCTGCACCACCTTGCCATCGCGGGTGCCGACGTTGAGCTCGCAGCCGACGGCGCAGTAGCCGCAGACGCTGCGGGTCCAGGCCTGCGGCTGTCCCTGCTCGAGCCTCGACTTGTCCACGAGCGCGCCGGTCGGGCAGGTGTCCACACAGGCCCCGCAACCGGTGCAGGAGCTCTCCAGCAGCGTCGTCAGCGAATCCGGCACGACCCGGCTGTCGTCGGTGCGACCGAGCATGTGCCAGACGGACAGTCCCTGGACCTCATCGCAGATCCGCACGCAGCGGTAACACTGGATGCACTGGGACATGTCCACGTGGATGTACGGATGTGAGTCATCCACGGCCGGCCCCGCCGGACGCCCGGTCGCGTCCGCGATGTCATAGCGTTCGAGCGCCCTGTGGAACTGCTTCTCGGGCAACAGCGCCCGCGACTCCGGCGCGCAGCGGGGCGCCAGCAGCTCCAGCGTGCCGCGCCGGAACTCCTCCAGCTCCGGGGAGTGGGTGGTGATGACCATGCCGTCCGTCACCGGCGTCCCGCACGCCACCACAGGCCGCGACGAGCCCTGCACCGTCACGGCGCAGAGCCGGCACATGGCCGTCGGGCGCAGTCGCGGGTCATGGCACAGCGACGGCACCTCGATGCCCAGCTGGTTGAGCAGCTCAAGGATGCTCGTCCCGGCAGCAACCTGCTGCCCGACGCCGTTAACGATCGCCCGGAGCAAGGACATACCCACCCATGCTCCACAATCGGCGCGCCCTGTCCAGCCGGCAATACGTGGATGTACGCCGGCCAGGGGCCTTCCGTGCGAACTGCCGCGCCGTATGATGGGAGCCGAAATGCGCAACCAGCCCATCGAGCGAGTCATGACCGCGCCGGCCTGGACCATCGGGCCGGAGTCCACGCTGGAAGAGGCCGCCCGGCTGATGGCCAGGGAACGTTTGCACCACCTGCCGGTGGTTGACGGGGGGCGGCTGGCCGGCATCGTGAGCGCCAGCGACCTGATTGGCCGGGATGCCCCGGAGGCGGGCCGGAAGCGCGTCCGGGAGGTGATGCAACGGGAGCCGGAGGTGCTCAGCCGGACCAGCACGCTGCAGGATGCCGCGGCGATCCTGGCGAATGGGGACCATCACTCGCTCCCGGTCGTCGACCCCGAGGGCAAGGTGGTCGGCATCGTGACCTCCACGGACCTGATCACCGTGCTGCTTCGGCAGTTGCCCACGGGAGGTGCGGCTGCGGAAGCCGCGACCGACGCGCTGATCGACCTGGAGAACGTGCGCGCGGCAGCCGAGCTCTACCTGCGCACCGGCCACGGGGAACACGAACACGCGGCGCTGGTCCGCGCGCTGGCCAGGGCCCGGGAACGACTGGGTCCCGGATTGACCACCGGCCGGCTGTGACCGTCCGGTGTCAGCGGCCGCCCGCCGCCGTCAGCCGAGGCCCGGCTCCTTCGCCGCAACGCCCTTCTCGTAGCGCGTATAGACGATCACGGGAATCCTGAGCGTTCCCAGGTGCTGCTCGAGCAGCGGGTGAACCACGCTCCAGTCGAGGCCACCGACACCGGTCGCCAGGCGCGGCAGGGCCAGGCTCGTGATCTTCTCGGCCTCCACGAGCGTGTGCAGGCGCTTCAGCGCATGGCCCACGTGCTGGACCGTTGCCCGGCCGGGGTGCTGGCCGACCGACCGGGGCGGGTCCTGGGTAAACAGGTTGAAGATCCGCCGGCCATCGGCGCCGGCCCACGCCCAGAGTTCGCCAGCCTCCGCCTTCTGCGTCTTGCAGTAGTGGCGAAAATCCTGGTACAGCGCCGGCCAATGCTCGCGGAGGCTGAGCGCCAGGCCCTGGTGGAAGTTGTCGTTCGGGCTGACGCCGTGGGCGATCGCGGCCGCCCGGCTGAGGAGGATGTCGCCCGTCACTTCATACAGCACTGGCTTGCTCCGGATACTGACTGAAGCGGCATTTGATCACGGCCGTCAAGCCTGCCGGTATCGTGGGAACTACCCACCCGCCACCGGCAGCCGGGGCCATCCTAGGCCGCCGGCGGCAACTTGACCTGCGTAGCGACGAAGCCCTTCAGGTTCTCCATGCGGGTGAGCCACGCGGCGACGTTGGGGCACCCGGAGTAGTCGAGCTTCCGCCCCATCTTCGTGATCAGGTAGGCGCAGATCGCGAAGTCCACGACGGACAGCTGGCCAAGGACATATTCCCGCCCCGCCAACTGCTGGTCGAGGACCTTGAGCAACGGGGTGACCGCGCCGACGTCCTTCTCGTCGGCGACCTTGAGTGCGCCCATGGCAGGCATCAGGTGGCAACTCTGCCAGTGGAGCCAGCGATCGGCGTCGGCCCGGCCCCGCGGGTCGGCCGGCAGCGCCCCGGTCTGGGGAAACACGGTGGCCAGGTAGGTGAGGATGGCGTTCGACTCCCAGAGCCTGAAATCGCCGTCGGTGAGAGCCGGC
>CAZTGY010000009.1:0-3176 GCA_964613445.1 uncultured Chromatiaceae bacterium
CGCTCCCGGGTAAGCAACACGTACTGCTCGGTAAGAGCCGTCATTTCCCGCTCCCGCGTGGAATGATCGTCTTCCAGGGGCGGATGAACCTCCAGGTAGAGGTCGTTGCCCGACCAGCCGAACTTGTATGGCTGGTTCATGATCTGGACCGGGGTGTTCACCGGCACCTGGGGGAACAGCCATTCGATGTCCTCGGGGTACATGCGGATGCAGCCGTGGGTGACCTGCATCCCCACCCCCACCGGCTTGTTGGTCCCGTGGATCAGGTATCCGGACGCGCTGAGACGCATCGCGTAGCGGCCCAGAGGGTTGTCAGGACCGGCAGGCACCATCTTGGCAAGGAACCCGCGGCCGTCCTCGAGGTGCTCCTGGCGAATGGACTCCGGCGGGTACCAGGAAGGGTCCTTCTGCTTGGCAGTCACCGCCCAGCGACCGATCGGCGTGGCCCAGTCCATCCGTCCGATGCTGATCGGAAAGGTGGAGACCATGAGCTGGCCAGCGCTCTTGTAGTAGTGATAAAGGCGGTACTCGGCGATGTTCACCACGATGCCTTCCCGCGTCTCGCCCGGCAGAATGAAACTCTTCGGCAGGATCACCCGGGTGCCCTCGCCCGGCAACCAGATGTCCACATTGCGATTTGCCCACACGATCTCCTCGTAGCCGAGGCCATGAACGCGGGCGATGTCAGTGAGCGTATCGTCATGGCTGGCAGCCACCGTGCTGGTCTGGCCAACCACCTGGGCATCCGGGCCCAGGGCAAACGTGTCGGCCGTGGCATGCGCGATGCCGGGCAGGGCCGCGCTGATCACCATGTACAGCCCCAGGATCTGGCGGGCCAGTCTGCCCGGTGGTCTCCGCTGCATTACTTCGCTCCGATCAACGGGACAATGATCCCGCAAGTCACTGCCGTAATAAACAGTATGCCCATCACATTCAGCAAGAACCCCGCCCTGGCCATCTGACCCGCCGTCACCCGCCCGGTTCCATACACGATGGCATTTGGCGGGGTGGCGACCGGCAGCATGAAGCCGCAGCTCGCCGCAAAGCAGGCGGCCAGGACCAGGGGAACCGGCGCAAGCCCGGCCCCGATTGCCAGGGCCGCCAGGACGGGCACGACCGTCGTCGCCGTCGCCACGTTGCTCGCGATTTCCGACAGGAATACCACCACGGAGGCGATGCAAAGCACCAGTACCCAGAGCGGCAGGCTCTCCAGGCCCTGCCCCTGCGCGGCAACGTAGTCCGCGAGGCCAGTCCGCTCGAAGCTGGCCGCGAGGCTCAGGCCGCCGCCGAACAGCAGCAGCAGCCCCCACGGCACGCGCTTCGCGGTTTCCCAGTCCATCAGGTATTCACCAGCACGGCCCTGCCCCGCCGGCAGCACGAACAGCAGGATGGCTGCACTGATGGCGACGCCCGCATCCGTGAGTCCAGAAAACGGCTGCATGCCGGCGACGGTGACATTGCCGAGCAGGCCACGGCAGATCCAGGCCGCCGCCGTCAGGAGGAACACGAACGCAGTGCGACGCTCGGCCGGCGTCACGGGGCCGAGCCCCCCGGCCAGTCCCTCGAGGACGGCGTGCGTGCCTGGAAGCGGCTCGTGCCCGACGCGAAACACGCCCCGCGTGAGGACCAGCCAGGCGCCGACCAGAAGCAGGATGACCAGCGGCATCGCCAGGACCATCCACTCAAGGAAACCGAGCTCCCGGTGCAGCTGCGTGTTGACGTATGAGGCCACAAACACGTTGGGCGCAGTGCCGATCATGGTGCCCATGCCGCCGATGGAAGCCGCATAGGCGACGCCCAGCAGCAGTGCCGTCCCGACATCGGCTGTGCGCGGCCCGGCATGGCGGCCGGACGGATGGGCTTCTGCCAGCGTGTCGGCAACGCTCAGCGCCACCGGCAGCATCATGAGCGTGGTCGCCGTGTTGGTCACCCACAGGCTGATGAAGGCCGTGATGCCCATGAAGGCGCCGACGATATGATCGGGACGGGATCCGACCGAGCGGAGCACGGTGAGCGCCAGCCGCCGGTGCAGCCCCCAGCGCTCCAGGGCGAGCGCCAGGATGAAGCCGCCAAAGAACAGGAAGATCAGCGGATCACCGTAGGCACCCGCAGCCTCCTCGACAGTCGCCGTCCCCAGCAGTGGGAAGGTGGCCAGCGGCAGCATGGCGGTGACATAGACCGGAATGACGTCCGTGATCCACCACAGCGCCATCCAGGCGGTCATGGCCGCTGCACCCCTGGCGCCGGGCTCCAGCGCCCGCAGGCTACCGTCGATGGACACGTACTCGACGGGCAGCAGGAAGTAGACGCCGGCAGCGAGGAGCGGTCCGGCCAGGAGCACCAGCGACTGGCGGCCTGGGCTAATCAAGGAGCATCTGCCGGGAGACCGTCAGAAGCGGACCAGTGCGGAGCCCCAGGTCAGCCCGCCACCGAACGCCTCGAGCAGGAGCAGGTCGCCGCGCTTCACCCGCCCGTCGCGAACGGCCACGTCGAGCGCCATCGGCACCGATGCGGCCGAGGTATTGCCATGGTCCTGCAGGGTGAGGACGACCTTCTCCATGGGCATGTCGAGCCGCTTGGCCGTGGCCTGGATGATGCGGATGTTCGCCTGGTGCGGGACGAGCCAGTCGATAGCCGAGCGCTCGAGGTGATTGGCGGCGAGCGTCTCGTCCACGATGCCTTCGAGCGTCTTCACGGCGACCTTGAAGACCTCGTTGCCCTTCATCTGGACGTAGGGCCGTTCCAGGTCGCCGGGCCGCTGGGGACGCGACGTGCCGTAGGGGTGGTACAGGAGGTCGCCATAGTGGCCATCCGCACCGAGGTGACAGGAATAGATGCCCGGCTCGTCGGCAGGCTTGAGCACCACGGCGCCGGCACCGTCGCCGAATAGCACGCAGGTGGCCCGGTCGTTCCAGTCCACGATGCGGGACAGGGTTTCGGCGCCGATCACCAGCGCGCATTTCGCCGAACCGCTGGTCACGAACCGGTCAGCCATGCTCAGGGCATAGATGAATCCGCTGCAGGCCGCCTCGAGGCTGAAGGCCGGGCAACCGTGGATGCCGAGCCGGCGTTGCACGAGGCACCCGACGTTGGGGAACACGAGGTCGGGCGTGGTGGTGCCCACCACGAGGTCACGCTGCTGCCGAACCTGCGCACGGGCCGGTCGCTCGGCACGG
>CAZTGY010000009.1:3186-3841 GCA_964613445.1 uncultured Chromatiaceae bacterium
CGGCCGTGACCCCGGCCGCGTCCATGGCCTGCCGTGCGGCCTGCTCGGCCAGGTCGCTGGTGGCCTGCGTGTCCGCAGCCACGTGCCGGCGTTCAATGCCGGTTCGGGTCCGGATCCACTCCTCCGTGGTGTCCACCATCGTCTCGAGCTCGCGGTTGGTGAGCACGCGCTCGGGCAGGTAGCGTCCGGTGCCGGCAATACGGGAAAAGATCATTCAACCTGCTCGCTCAGTAGTTCACGAATCTGGTCAGGCACGCCCTTTTCGGCCTCCACCCGGGCGACGCGAATCGCCTGCTGGAAGGCGAGCGCATCGGCGCCGCCGTGGCTCTTGATGACGATGCCATCGAGGCCAACCAGGCTGGCACCATTGTAGCGGCGTGGATCGAGGCGGCGGCCAAGCGAGCGAAGCACGGGCCACGCCACGAGGCCGGCGAGGCGGCCATAGAGGCTGCCACTGAATTCGATCTCGAGGAAATGCTTGATCAACTTGGCGGTGCCCTCCATGGACTTCAGGGCCACGTTCCCGCTGAAGCCGTCGCACACCACCACGTCCGCCCGGTCGTCCTGGATGGCGTCTGCCTCGACGAAGCCGACATAGTTGAGGCGGCTGGCGCCCAGGCGAACAGCAGCCTGCTTCACGATGTCGTTGCCCTTG
>CAZTGY010000009.1:3851-15240 GCA_964613445.1 uncultured Chromatiaceae bacterium
CGATGTTGAGGAGGCCGATCCGCGGCCGGTCAATCCCCTCCGTGACGCTCGCCACCACGGAGCCCATGACTGCGAACTGGTAGAGCTGCTCAACCGTGCAATCTGCATTGGCGCCGAGGTCGAGCATGGAAATGGAGCCGTGCCGAGTGGGCAGCCGGGCCATGATGGCCGGACGCTCGATGCCTGGCAGCGTCTTCAGGACGAAGCGGCCGGTCGCCATGAGGGCGCCGGTGTTGCCGGCGCTGACGCAGGCATTGGCGGCGCCCTCCTTCACGAGGTCCACCGCCACGCGCATCGAGGAGTCCTTCTTCTTGCGCAGCGCATCGGCAGGCGGCTCGTCCATGGCGACGACCTGGCGCGCATCGCGGATACCGACTCCGGGCGGGAGACCGCCCGCCGCCGCGACCCGAGGCTCCAGGGCCTCGTGCTGGCCGACCAGGATGATGCGCACGCCGGGGTGGCGGCGCACGAACTCGATGGATGCAGGGACACAGACGTCGGCCCCGGCATCCCCACCCATGGCATCGACGGCAATCGTAATGGGCTCGGCCATCAGGGGCCCCTGTCAAGCGCCGGCCCGATGCCAGGGCCGGCGAAACGACTACTCGGTATCGCCGTCGTCGCGGGTCTCGATGACCTTCTTGCCGCGATAGTAGCCATCGGCACTGATGTGATGCCGCCGGTGGGTCTCACCGCTGGTGGGCTCGACGGATATGGGCGGGCTCTTCAGCCGGTCGTGGGACTGACGCATGCCCTTGCGTGACGGGGTCACGCGACTCTTTTGTACTGCCATCGCAGATCTCCTGGTAAGTCACTTGTCACCCTGCCGGGCACCTCGGCCCAGCAGGTCGGCGAGCCCGGCCATCGGCCGGTGCATCTCGCCTGATTTCAGTTGGTCGTCACGGCCAGCATTGCTTCCGCAGGGAGTCCCTTCCGCGTGCTTCGGTGCCAGCGGCAGGGCCGCGAGCACTTCGTCCTCCACCACCCGCTCCGGCTCGAGCTCGCCGTCGGCGAGCAGCACCGTGTCGAACGGATCCGCGAGTCCCCCCGCCTCCGGCTCACTGCGAACCATGGTCAGCAGCGCGTCGATGCTCACCGGCAATTCCAGCAGGCCGAGGCAGCGCTGGCACACCAGGGGAACCGTTCCCGTCGCCACGAGGTGGAGCTGCGGGTAACCTTCCGCCCCCGCCCGAAAGGTGAAGCCTGCGTTCAGCCGGCCCGTACCTTCCGGCATGGCTGGCGGAGCAAGGGCAGCCAGGCGTGGCAGGGAGGCAACCGGAAAGCCGAAGTCGAGGGTCGCCCCGCGGGCAACCAGATCCGCAAGTTCAGCCGATCCGATGCGCCCTGCCATCATCGCGGTACGCATGATAGGTACGGTGCCGGAGTGTGTCAAAATTCAGTCGCTTCCGCCCACGGAGCCCCCGCGCCTTGATCCCGCCGTACCGCGTCGTGCTGGCCTCCCAGTCCCCCTACCGGCGCGAACTGCTGGGCCGGCTGCTATCCGGGTTCGAGGTTCTGGCCCCCCGGGTCGACGAATCCCGGACGCCCGGCGAATCACCCCGGGACATGGCCCTGCGGCTCGCGCGCCTGAAGGCCGCGGCGGGTGCGCGGCTGTCGCCGGGGGCCCTGGTGATCGGCAGCGACCAGGTCGCGGCCCTGGGCGATGAAACCCTGGGCAAGCCCGGGACGCCCGGCCGGGCGGTGGACCAGCTGCTTCGCTGCTCCGGGCAACTCGTGGAATTTCACACCGCGGTATGCGTGACGGGCCCCGGCGAGCAGCCCGAGCTCCTCCACACCGACACCACGCGGGTCCGGTTCCGCGGGCTGACGCGGCACGAAGCCGAGCGTTATGTCGCGGCTGACCAGCCGCTGGACTGCGCGGGCAGCTTCAAGGCCGAACGCCGCGGGATCCTGCTGCTGGAAAGCATCGAGAGCCGGGATCCGACCGCCATCCAGGGATTGCCCCTGATCTGGCTCGGCCGGGCCCTGCAGGACCGGGGCGTAGCCCTCCTCTAGGCATTCCTGGTGGCAGGCGCCGCAGCCCGCAGGTGCTCCAGCGGGCCGGTCAGGTCCTCGCCGAGCGGGGCCTCTACGCTGATCAGTTCTCCACTGCGCGGACTCCGGAAGCCGAGGGACCGGGCATGCAGGAAGAGGCGCTTCAGGCCGTGGGCGCGCACGACGGGGTCGCCGGCTTCGCCATAGCGCTCGTCGCCGGCGACGGGGTGGCCGATCGAGGCCGCGTGGACACGGATCTGATGGGTGCGGCCCGTCGTCAGGTGCACTTCCGCGAGCACCGCATCCGGGAATCGCTCCAGCGGAACGAAATGCGTGACCGCCTCCTTGCCCGCCGCATCGACACGCACGTGCCGTTCGCCACCGCGCCGCTCGTCCGTCACCAGTGGCGCTTCCACCGTTCGCGCCCGGCCAGGCCATCGCCCGATGAGCAAGGCGAGATACCGCTTGTCCACGGTACCGTCACGGAACTGTGCGTGGAGTGCGCGCAGGGCACCCGCGCGCTTGGCTATCAACAGGCAACCGCTGGTGTCCCGGTCGAGACGATGGACGAGTTCCAGGTTCGTGCGTGGACCGCGGGTGGCGCGCAGCAACTCGATCGCCCCGAGGCTGACACCGCTGCCGCCATGCACGGCAAGGCCGGAGGGCTTGTTCAGCACGAGGAGGTCGTCGTCCTCGAACAGCACGCGCGCCTCGATCCACTCGCCACGCACCCGGCTTGGGGGCGGCGCGTTGCCGGCCTCCGGCTGGCGCACCGGGGGCACCCGCACCTCGTCGCCGGAGACCAGCCGGTAGCTGGCCTGAACACGACGGCTGTTGACGCGGACTTCGCCGCTGCGGATGAGGCGGTAGACGTGTGCCCGGGGCACCCCCTTCAGGTGCGACATCAGGAAGTTGTCGAGTCGGCGGCCGGCCTCGTCCTCGCCCGCGGTGACGCGGACTGCCCGCGGTGCGGCGGCGCTCACCGGAATTCCTGTGACTGCAAGGGGTTAAGCCTTTGTGTGCGTTGCTGGCCTTAGATGCCGCTGTTATAGTACCGGACTGCTAGGCCAGGCGGCGTCGGCTGTCAAGCCCCGACCCCCGGAAGGCCAATGCAGTTTCCATCGACCCGCCGCGTGGGGGGGTCGTACGGCAAGGCCCGCCACTGGCGGGCAAAGAGCGGGCCTCCTGCTGGTGCGGCCAGCCTGGTATGACCAGGATGGCCGGAGCAGGGTCGGTCAGGCACAAATTCCGAGGATCTGACGCGTGGCAAGCCGCAAGGCACCAAAGACTCACCTCAGACTCGAATCCGGGCAGGTCTACGGCGGACAGCCTTCCGCGCGGATCAATGCCCGATGCCCTGACCGGCCGCACCCGGGGAGCCCAGGATATAGCGACCCATTGGTAACCATGGGTATGGCTATGGGCATACGTTTTTCGCACGCAGGGTCTTATGAAGAGAATGCTCGTCAATGCAACTCAGGAAGAAGAGTTGCGCGTCGCCATGGTCGATGGCCAGCGGCTGTTCGATCTTGATATAGAGAGCCAGTCCCGGGAACAGAAAAAGGCCAACATCTACAAGGGCAAGATCACGCGGGTCGAGCCCAGCCTCGACGCGGCCTTCATCGAGTACGGCGCCGACCGTCACGGCTTCCTGCCACTCAAGGAAGTCTCCCCCGAATATTTCATCAACCAGCCGGGCCCGGACGGCCGGGTCAACATCCGCGATGTCCTCCGCGAGGGCCAGGACATCGTCGTGCAGGTCGAGAAGGAAGAGCGCGGCACCAAGGGCGCCGCACTGACCACCTTCATCAGCCTGGCCGGCCGCTTCATCGTCCTGATGCCGAACAACCCGGGCGCCGGCGGCGTTTCCCGCCGGATCAGCGACAGCGAGCGCGACGAGATGCGCGAGGCCTTGAACAGCATCGAGGTCCCCGAGGGCATGGGCGTGATCGTCCGGACGGCCGGCGTCGGCCGCTCGCCGGAAGAGCTCAAGTGGGACATGGACTACCTGCTCGGGATCTGGGAGGCGATCAAGAAGGCGGTCGTCAGCCGCCCCGCCCCGTTCCTGATCTTCCAGGACAGCAACGCCATCATCCGCGCGTTGCGCGATCACCTGGCCAATGACGTTGGCGAGATCCTGATCGATGACGACAAGGCCTACGAGGAGGCCCGCCAGTTCGTCGAGCGGGCGATGCCGCAGAACCTGCGCAAGCTGCGCCAGTACAACGACCCGGTACCCCTCTTCACCCGGTACCAGATCGAGAGCCAGATCGAGTCCGCGTTCTCCCACACGGTCGAACTGCCCTCCGGCGGCAGCATCGTCATCGATCACACCGAGGCACTGGTCTCCATCGACATCAACTCGGCCCGGGCCACCAAGGGCGGCGACATCGAAGCCACGGCCTACGCCACCAACCTGGAGGCAGCCGAGGAAATCGCCCGGCAGCTGCGTCTCCGGGACCTCGGCGGCCTGATCGTGATTGATTTCATCGACATGGGCCCGCAGCGCAACCAGCGCGAGGTTGAGAACCGCCTCCGCGATTCCGTGCGCATGGACCGGGCCCGCGTCCAGATCGGCAAGATCTCGCGCTTCGGCCTGCTCGAGATGTCGCGGCAGCGATTGCGGCCGTCGCTGGGCGAATCCGCCCACCAGACCTGCCCGCGCTGCAGCGGCATGGGGCACATCCGCAGCGTCGAGTCACTGGCCCTCGCCGTCCTGCGCCTGATCGGCGAGGAGACCCGCAAGGACCGCACCTCCAAGGTGATCGCACAGCTGCCGGTGGACGTGGCGAACTACCTGCTGAACGAGAAGCGGGAATGGATCCGGACCATCGAGGCCCGGGACAACCTGCAGATCGTGCTGGTCGCCAACCCGGACCTGCAGACGCCGAACTACACCCTGCGACGTGTCCGCGATGACCAGACCGCGCTGCCCGAGAACGCGGGCGCGAGCTATCAGCTCGTAGAGCCCGCCGATGAGAAGGCCCAGGCCATGGACGAGGTCGGTCCGCTGCGGCCGAAGCCCCAGGCACCGGCCGTCGCCAGCGTCCTGCCCTCGACGCCAGCACCGACGCCGCCACCCGAGCCGGCTCAGGCTCCCGTGGCCGCGGCGCCTGTCGCCACCCCCGGCCTGTTCACGCGCCTGAAGGTATTCCTGTTCGGCTCCGGCCAGCCGGAGGCTCCCGCCCGCGAGACGGAAGCCCCGCGTCGTGCTGACCAAGGCCACCGCGGCCGGTCAGACGGCCGTGGCGAGGGACGTGCCGAGGGACGGCAGCAGGGCCGCCACCGCGGCCCCGGCGGCGATCGTTCCGGGCCCCGGCGTGCCAATCGGCCACCGCGGCGCGAATTCGACCCGAGCCAGCCCCGTCCCGCCCGGCCGGATGGCGGGCCCGGTGAAGTCCGCAGCGGTGAACAGCGGAGCACTGCCGATGGCCGCCCGGCAACGGATGCCCGCGGCGACCAGCGGCGGGACGGCGGCCGGGGTGGCGAGAACCGCGCGGGCCCAGCCGCCGGCGCCCTCGACGGCCAGGGCCAGGGCGCGCGCAGTGGGAGTGGCGACCGCTCGCGTCGCAACCGGCGGCGCCGTGGCGGTGCCGATCGCGACGGCCAGCCCCGGGATACGCAGCCCAGGGAGGGCCAACGTGACCGTCCGCCGCGCGAAGATCGCCCACGGGCCGACGACCAGGCGCAGGAGCCGGGCCGGGAGCCGTCGGCACCGGAGGCCACCGCCCACGACCCGCATCTGGACACGCAGCCGATGCTGACGCCGATCCGTCCCGCCATCGTTCAGGCGCCACCGCCCCCGCGGATCGAGCCGCGCCCGGAGGCACCCGTGCGCAGCATTCCGGCAGCCGAGCCGTACATCGAGAGGGGTACGGACCGCAAGCTGCCCTGGGAAACCGGCGGCGGGTCGCCGGCGCCATCACCCGGTCCTTCCGTCAGTGCGCCGCCGGGCATCGCCCCTGCGGTTGCTCCGCCGCCCCCACCGCCACGGCCGGCCACGACGCACACGGTCTGGACCGGCACGGCTGGCGGCGGCAGTGGTGATGGTGGCAGCCGGGACGCCGGGCAGGACTAGCCCGCCCGGAGCAAGGCTCTAGCGCGCGCCCTCGTCGGGAGTTCCGGCGGGGGGGCCCGCCGCTTCGCCCTGGCGAAGGTCCGCGATCCTTTCGAGTTCGTCGAGGAGGCCGGCCATGGCTTCCTCGACGAGATCGAGCACCCGTTCGAAACCCAGCATGCCGCCGTAGTAGGGATCCGGCACGCTGCGACGTCCACCGGCGTCGGCGGCAAACTCCAGCAGCAGACGCACCTTGCCGTGGTGCTCCTTAGCCGCCATTTCGAGCAGCGCCGCGTGGTTCTCATCGTCCATCGCCAGCACGAGGTCGAAGCGCTCGAAGTCCTCCGGCGTCACGCGCCGGGCGCGCAGGCTGGAAATATCGATACCGCGGCGGAGGGCCGCCGCCCGGGCCCGCGCATCCGGTGGCGCGCCATGGTGATAGCCGTGGGTGCCAGCCGAGTCGACCTCGACAGGCAGCGGCCGCTCCCGCTCCGCGATTCGCTGGCGCAGCACGCCCTCGGCCATGGGCGAGCGGCAGATGTTGCCCATGCACACCAGCAGGACCCGGACCGACGGTTTCGCCGCCAGGGCAGCCGGGTTGCGTCGGAACAGTCTCAAGAGGCACCTCCCGTACGCCGCAGGAACTCTGCCGCGCGGTCCAGATCTTCCGGCGTGTCCACGTCCGGCCCCAGCAAGTCTCGGGCCACGGCCACGCGGATTTCAAGGCCAAGCCACAGCGCGCGCAACTGCTCCAGGCTTTCGGACACTTCGAGGGGACAGGCCGGCGCTGCGGCAAGCCGGCGCAGGGCACCGGCCCGGTAAGCGTACAGGCCGACGTGCCGGAAGCTCTCCGGCAGGTCCGCGGCACCCGAGTGGCTGGTCGCAGGAATCGGCGACCGGCTGAAGTACAGGGCGCGGCCCCCGGCGTCGCAGACGACCTTCACGACGTGGGAGCTGCGGTAATCCTCAAGCGTAGTAATTGGCGTGCACAGGGTGGCCATCGCGGCGCCCGGCCGGGCCGCGAGGAGCTCCGCCACCTGGTCGATGGCCGCCGGCGGAATCAGTGGCGCGTCGCCCTGGACGTTCACGACCACCGCATCGACCGGCCAGGCACGGGCCTCGGCGATTTCCGCCGCGCGCTCCGTGCCGGACCGGTGGCTGGCGCTGGTCATCAGCACTTCCGCGCCAAAGCCGCGAGCCACCGTTGCAATCCGCTCGTCATCCGTCGCGACGACCACGTCGGCGGCCGCGCTTCGCGACGCCTGGCGCCAGACGTGCTCCAGCAGCGGGCGGCCGGCCAGCAGGGCCAGCGCCTTGCCGGGAAAGCGCGACGACGCGAAGCGCGCGGGGATCACCACATGAAACCGGCTGATCATCCGCTCGATCCTACCGCCTTGAGGCCCCGCAGTCGCTCGAGTATCCGCGCACTCGCTGCTTCCGGGACGACAAGCTCGAGTGCCGCGACCCACACCGGGCAGCCGCCGTGGACGGGCCGGTACTTCACGGCGTCCTTCTCCGTCATGACGATCGGCACGCTACTGGACCGCGCCAGCGCCTCCAGGTCGACACGCCCGTGGTCGGGCACGGACACCGCTTCGACCCGGACACCCGCCGCGGCAAGCTGGGCGTGGAAGCGGCCGGGATTGCCGATGCCGGCCACCGCGCGCACCGCCCGTCCGCGGAGCACTTCGAGAGCGCAGTCGACACTCCCGTCCAGCGCCCGCAACCGGCCGATCCTGGACTGCAGGCCAAGCTCGCCCTCCGCCGCGCGCCCGCCATTCACGAGCACCAGGTCCACGGTGCGCAGGCGCGCAGCACCCTCGCGCAGTGGCCCGGCTGGAAGCAGCAAGCCGTTGCCCAGGCGGCGCTCGCCGTCGAGCACGGCAATCTCCAGGTCCCGGTGCAGGCGGTAGTGCTGCAGGCCGTCGTCGGCGATCACCACGTCGACTCCCTCCATGACCAGCCGCCGGCCCGCCGCCACCCGGTCGGCGTGCACGCAGACGGGCGCTCCGGTCTGGCGACGGAGCAGCAGCGGCTCGTCGCCCACGTCGGCCGCATCGTCATCGGGCCCGACGAGCCGGGGCTCCCGGGACGGGCGTCCGCCATAACCGCGGCTGACGATCCCCGGTCGCAGGCCCGCCTGACGACAGAGGCCCACCAGCCAGCCGGTGACGGGCGTCTTGCCCGTGCCACCGGCGGTGATGTTGCCGACGACGATCACGGGGATGCCGAGCCTGTGAGCCCGCAGCCAGCCGGCCCGGTAAGCCAGGCGCCGCGCAGCCACGACCAACCCGAACAGGCCCGCGAACGGCAGCAGGAGCCAGGCCAGCAGGGAATGCCCATACCAGATTGCCTGGAACCGCCGGTCCAGGCCGGGGGCCGGCTCAGGCGGCGTCATCCCGGAACTGCAGTTTGTGCAGGTGCGCGTAGTGCCCGCCGGCGGCCAGCAGGTCGCCGTGGCTGCCGGATTCCAGGATCCGGCCGTCCGCCATCACGAGGATCCTGTCCGCCTGCTCCACCGTCGACAGCCGGTGGGCGATCACGAACGTGGTGCGGTCCTGCATGAGCCGGCCCAGGGCGTCCTGGATGCGGCGCTCGGACTCCGTGTCCAGGGCCGAGGTAGCTTCATCCAGGATCAGGATGGGTGCATTTTTCAGTAGGGCGCGCGCGATCGCGATCCGCTGGCGCTGTCCGCCGGAGAGGAGCACGCCCCGGTCGCCGACCCACGTGTCGAGCCCCTCCGGGAGCTGGTCGGTGAACTCGTCCACGTAGGCCGCGCGTGCCGCGGCCTCCACGTCGGCGCGGGACACCGAACTGAGCGCCCCGTAGGCAATGTTGCCGGCGATCGTGTCATTGAACAGCACCACCTCCTGGCTAACGAGGCTGATCTGGTTGCGCAGGGCCGTCAGCGTGTAATCCTGCACGGGACGGTCATCAATGAGCACCGACCCGTGCTCGGCGTCATAGAAGCGCGGCAGCAGCCCGACGAGCGTCGTCTTGCCGCTGCCCGACTTGCCGACGATGGCGACGGTCTGTCCCGCCGGGACCCGCAGGTTGATGTTCCGGAGGACGAGGCCCTTCTCGGCCGCGTACTCGAAGCTGACGTCGCGGAACTCCACCTGGCCACGCAGGCGGGCCGGCGCCAGGGTGCCCGTGTCCCGCTCCACGTCCTCGTCCAGCAACTCGAAGACGCTGGCCCCCGCCGCGATTCCCTGCTGCAGCGACACGTTGACGCCCGTCAGCGCGCGCAACGGCCGCATGAGCAGCAGCAGCGCGGTGATGAAGGCGCCGAAATCCCCGACGTCCAGCGCGGAGCGCACCGAATCCTGGTTGGCGACGAACACGATTCCGGCCATGCCCACCGCCGCCAGGAGCGCCGTGACGCCATCGCCCGCGGCGCGGGTGGCGAACAGGCGCATGTTCATGCGCCTGTTCCGCTCGTTCGCCGCTTCGAACCGGCGCCGCTCGTAGTCCTGCCCGTTGAAGATCTTGATGACACGGTGGCTCTGCAGCGTCTCGCCGGTAATGCGGGTGAGCTCGCCCATGGACTCCTGGATCCGGCTGCTGTAGCGCCGGAACATGCGGCTCAGCACGCGGATCAGCAGCGCCAGCAACGGCGCAGCGACGAACACGAAAGCCGACAGCGGCGGGCTCAGGTAGACCATGTAGGCCACGAGGCCAACGGCCGTCAGGCTGTCCCTGATCAGTACGGTGACGACGTTCGACGCCGCGGCAGCTATCTGCTCGATATTGAACGTCAGCTTGGACAGCAGCGTGCCGCTGGAGGCTGCATCGTAGAAGCGGGTTGGCAGGTTCAGGAACCTGTCGAAGACGAGCGCCCGGACGCTCTTGATCACCTGCCGGCCGATCCAGCCGAGGCTGTAGGTCGTGGCAAACTCCGCAGCGCCCCGCACGAGGAACAGGACCATGATCCCCAGCGGGAGCCAGCGACGAACGAGTTCGCCCCGCGGATCGAGGGTATCGACCGGGGCGTCGATGGTTGCGAGGAGCTGCTTGACCAGCCAGGCAAAGCCAGTGTCGGTGGCGGCATAGAACGCCATGCCGATCGCGGCAACGATGAACACGGCCCAGTGGGGCTTCGCGAACGAGAGGAGGCGCCGGTAGATCGCCGAGGGCGCCACGCTGCGCGAACTGTCGCTGCTCAAGCTGCCCTCACTCGGCTGGCCGCGATCGCACCGTCGTGATCCGGACCTCGACGAATCCCAGCCGGCCGGCAACGTCCATTGCAGTCACCACGTCCTGGTGGCTGGCCCGGCCGTCGGCACTCACCGTGACGTGGCGCGCGCGGACCCGGGGAATGACCTTGCGGATGGCGGCCTCGAGGGTCTCGGGACGGGAGTCCACCAGCGCCCGGCCATTCACGCGGAACTCACCCTGGCCCGTGACGGAGATCTCGAGCTCCTCGCGGTCCACGGGCAGGTCCGAGCTTACCCCCGCCTCCGGCAGCCGGATGGCGATCTGGGAGGGGCGGACGAAGGTCGTCGTGAGCATGAAGAAGATCAGGAGCAGCAGCACCACGTCGACGAGCGACACCACATTCAGCTCGGGCTCCTCGCGCGGCCTGCGGCTACCCAGGTTCATGCCGGCAGCCGCGACCTGCCGAGGGTGTCGACGAACTGCTTGCGCTGGAGCGCCTCGACCATGGCGATGGCTTCCTTCTCCATCTGGACCACGAGGCCATCGACGCGCCCGCGCAGGTAGCGGTAGGCGATCAGCGCCGGAATGGCGACCATCAGGCCGGCAGCCGTCGTTATGAGCGCCTCCGAGATGCCGCCTGCGAGCGACGCAGGATCACCGGCGCCGCCGGTCGTCAGGGCGGAAAATGTCCGGATCATCCCGGTGACCGTGCCGAGCAGTCCGAGCAACGGCGAAACCGCCGCGATGGAGCCCAGGGTGTTGAGGTAGCGTTCCAGCTCGTGGACCACGTGCCGGCCCGTGTCCTCCACCGCCTCCTTCATGATGCTGCGGTCCTGCTGGCGGCTGGCGAGCCCGGCTGCCAGGACCTGCCCCAGCGGGGAGTTGGCGCGCAGGTCCTGGATGTGCTGGTGGTTCAGCTGGTTGCTGCTGACCCAGTCCCACACCTGCCGCGACAGGTCCCGGGGCACGACGCGGCTGGGATGGAGCGTCCAGAGCCGCTCGAGGATGATGGCCACGGCCACGACGGAGCACAGAATGATGGGCACCATCACCCAGCCGCCGGCAATCACTATTTCGAGCATGCGCACCCGTTCCGCAGCAGTCGGGCGCCACTATACAGCGCCCTCCGCGGGCCGTCACAGGCACCGGCCGGGCAGTTCCATCAGCAGGCACCCGGCG
>CAZTGY010000009.1:15250-18421 GCA_964613445.1 uncultured Chromatiaceae bacterium
GGCCGTCACAGGCACGGGCGCGGCCGGATATTCAGCCGCAGGGGACGGACGTCTCCGGACGCGCGAGCCAGATTCCCGGTGCCGCCACGCGCTCCGCCCGCCGGAGTTGAAATCCCTGGAGCGTGCCTGATTCGAATGACAGGGCACCCGCCTCCGCCGTGTTGAGGACGCAGGCGCCCGCCGCGTGCCAGCGGCCGACCACCTCGCTGGCGGGAAATCGCCAGCGGTTGCGGTAGCCCGACGACACGATCACGTGGCGCGGCTGCGTGCCATCGACGAACGCCGGGGACGACGACGTGCGGCTCCCGTGATGGGGCGCCAGCAGCAGGTCCACCCGTCCGAGTGCCGACCCCGATGCCAGTTCTCCTTCCTCGCGTGCCTCGATGTCACCCGGCAACAGCAGGCGCGCGCCCGGAGCCGAAACGCGCAGGACACAGGACGACGCGTTGTCATCCCGGTGAGTATCCCCGCCGGCGGGATGCAGGACCTCGAACAGCACACCGTCCCAGCGCCAGGCGATGCCCGCCTCACAGGGACCGGCCCGGGCCGCGGCACTGGCACCCGCCGGGCCAAGCACGCGCGCGCCCGGGTGGCGCTCGAGCACGCTGGCGGCCCCGCCGCGATGATCGGCATCGCCATGGGAGATCACCAGCACATCGAGCTGCTGCACTCCGAGTGACTGCAAAACGGGAACCACGACCCGCTCCCCGGCGTCGCTGTCCCGGAAGGCGGGCCCGGCGTCGTAGAGCAGTGCGTGGCTGGCCGTCTGGACGAGAACCGACAGGCCCTGGCCGACATCCAGGGCGGTCACGCGAAGACCGCCGGCCGGGACTGGCGGCGCGGCGGCGACCAGCAGGCCGGTGAGCATGCACGGGGCCAGCCAGCGGCCGGGCCAGGGCGGGGGCCAGATTGCAGAGATGGCCCCTGCCCCGGCGATGAGGACTGCCCCGGGGGACGGCTCGGGCAGGTGCCACACGGCGGCTGGCAGGTCCGCGCACCAGCCGATGAACCAGCGCCACGCATCGAAGCCGTCGGCAGCCAGTCCGAGCAGCCACGCTCCCGGACCGGGAGCCAGCCAGGCCGCTGCGGTGCCAGCGAGGGTCAGCGGCAGGAGGACCAGGCTGAAGGCCGGTACGGCCACCAGATTGGCCAGCAGCCCGCTGGCAGGAAACTGGCCGAAGAACGCGACCAGCAGCGGCGCAAGCGCCACCGTCATCGCGACCTGGGTGACGAGCAGGAGGCGGATGGGGCCGGGCCGGACGCGACCCGCGGGCTGGCCCGCGGCAACCGCCGCGAGAACCATCACTCCGGCAAAGGACAGCCAGAACCCGGGCACGAGCGGCGCCAGCGGCTCGGCCAGCATCACGCCCAGCACCACACAGGACAGCAGGTCCGGCACCGTAGCCGTGCGCCGGCACGTGACGAACGCCGCGACGATGGCCACGGCGATGACCGAGCGGGCCGTGGGTACGCTGAAGCCTGCCAGGGCCCCGTAGGCGCCGGCGGCGCCAACGGCCGTCCATGCCGCGAGGACCCGCGGCCGGCACCGCCAGCCTGCTGCCAGCAGCGCCTGTGCGAGGGCGAGTCCCAGGAGTGCCGCGGGCGCCGCCACCAGTGCGATGTGGAAGCCGGATATCGAGATCAGGTGGATGGTACCGGTCCGCCGGAGCTTGTCCCATTCGGCCTCGGGCAGCGCCTGGTACGCCCCGATCGCCAGGCCGAGGACGTAGGGTGCCGCCTCGCGGCCGGCGAGCGCGGCACCTACGCGTTGCGCGGTGGCTGCGCGCCAGGCCGCCGGTGGGCAAGCCGCAGGACTGCCCGGCACAGGGCCGTTGGCCGCGGACTCCCGAACCCAGGCTGTCGCCCCGATACGCTGGGAAAACAGCCAGCGCTCATAGTCGAAGGTACCGGGGTTGCTGAGGCCGCGGGGCGGGCGGAGGCGCAGATGGAGGCGCCACCGTTCACCGGGGGCCGGCGGTATCGCCGGCCGCCCCGGATCGTCATACCAGCTGACCAGCACGCGCTCCGGCACGCCCCGCGCGCGGGACTCCGCGTCGGCGCCCAGGACGAAGCGCCAGGAACCGGGCTGGGCCCGGGGGAACTCGCAGACGGCGCCGGAGACGGTGATGTCGGGACGTTCCTCGCTGTCCGGCCAGCGTTCCGCGAGGAGCCGCGTTGCTGTGGTAACCGTGCCGGCCACGGGCAGGCCTGCCAGTACGGTCAGCAGGACGGCCCGGCGGCCTCCGCGCCAGGCAGCGGCCAACGCCCCCACGAACAGCAGCGCCAGTGCTTCCGCGCCCGAGACGGGCAGCCAGCGGGCCCAGAGCAGCAGAGTGGCAAGCAGCAGGGCACCGCTGGCGGCCGCAACCATGACGACTTCCGGTCAGGACTCTGGATGATAATGAGCGGCCGAGCCGCGCCGCTGGAACCAAGGTACCGGATGCCACGAAAATTCTTCAGGCGACTATCTGCCCCGTATCGCGGGAATCAGGACAACGCCGCCTGGTACCTCAGGCCGTTCCGGGTGGTGCTGGCCCACCCGGTCTACTTTTCCATCAACCGCCGCAGCATCACCGGCGGGCTGGCACTCGGCGTATTCGTCGGCTTCATGCCCTTCCTCGGCCACACGCCGGTGGTGGTCCTGGCGGCCATCCTGTTGCGCGTCAACCTGCCAGTGGCAGTCGTGGCCACGTGGATCGCCAACCCGCTCACCTACGGGCCCATCCTCTACGGTGAATACCTGCTGGGAGCTTACCTGCTGCGCCTGCCACCCGCGGGCCTGAGCCTGGACATGCACTGGCAGGCGCTCGTCACCGGCCTCGCCGGCGCCTGGAAGCCATTGTGGCTGGGGGCCCTCGTCGCCGGCGTGCTGGCGGCCGGGACGGCCTATTTGCTGAGCAACGCCGGCTGGCGGTTCATGACGCGATGGCGGCTGCGGCGGCGCGGAGAGCGTCACTTTCGTACTCGGCGGTAGCGTCATCGAGGCGGCCGTCGCTGAGGCGGAGCACCCGGTTCATCTTCAGGGCGATCCGCGGGTCGTGTGTGACGATCACGAGGCTGGCGCCCACCTCCCGATTCAGCGCGAGCATTAATTCGAGCACGGTGTCGCCCGTCTTCCGGTCCAGGTTGCCAGTGGGCTCATCGGCAAGCACCACGGCAGGCTCCGTCACG
>CAZTGY010000009.1:18521-19974 GCA_964613445.1 uncultured Chromatiaceae bacterium
CCGTCACGGCCCCGCGCCACGCCGGATAGATGGTCGATACGAGCCCGAGGAGCAGGGCAATGCCAGCCACCTGCCAGACATCCGCCCACAGGAGCCTGCTCGGCAGCTCGCTGATGAAGTAGACGTCCGGGGCAAGGAACTGGAAGCCGGTGAGCCGCTCGATGAACACCGCTATCGCACTGACGTTCCAGGCGCCAAGCACTCCCGCGGTCACGCCGACCGCGGTACCCACGATGCCCACCAGGGCGCCCTGGAGAACGAATATGGCGAGTATGGCAGCCGGCGTCGAGCCCAGGGTCCGCAGGATGGCGATCTCCCCCCGCTTATCACGCACCACCATCACGAGCGTGGAGACGATGTTGAAGGCAGCCACCCCGACCACGAGCAGCAGGATCACGAAGATGATCGAACGCGTCAGCTGGATCGACCGGAAGAAGTTGCCGTGCTCGCGGGTCCAGTCGGTGACGTAGACGCCGCCGCCCCAGGCATTGGCCACCGACCGGACGACCGCCGGCGCCTGTAGGGGGTCGTTGATCGCCAGCCGGACGCCGGTGACGTCCTCGCCGAAGCGCAACAGGCGCTGGGCATCGGCGACGTTGATGAAGACGAGCGCACGGTCGAACTCGTACATCCCGGCATAGAAGATCCCGGTGACGCGGAACCGGCGCATCCGGGGCACGACCCCGGCGGGCGTCGTGATGCCCTGGGAAACCAGCACGATGACCGAGTCTCCCACGCCGACACCGAGCTGCTCCGCGAGGGTGCGGCCGACCACCATGCCGAACGCGCCAGCCGCCAGCGATTCGACCTTCCCGTCCACCATCAGGGAGCCCAGCGCGGAGGTCCGGAGCTCGCTGGCAGGTTCGATGCCGCGCAGCTGCACGCCGCGGATCTCAGCCGGCCCCACCAGCATGGCCTGGCCATCCACGAAGGGAGCGACGGAGCGCACCTCGGCGTCCCGGCTGGCGACCGCGGACAGGGACTGCCAGTCGCTGATCCGTCCGTCCAGGCCGGTGATGGAGGCGTGCGCGACGATCTGGAGGATGCGGTTCCGCACCTCTGATTCGAAGCCGTTCATCACGGACAGGACCATGATCAGAAAGGCAACCGCCAGCGCGATGCCAGCCATCGAGATCACGGATATGAACGAGATGAAGCGGTTCTTGTTGTGCGACCGGACGTAGCGGAGCGCGATGGCCAGTTCGTAGGGACGAAGCATGTCAGCAGGCCCGCCTACTCGTAACGGAGGACTTCGGCGGGCGCCACGGCCGCGGCCCGGAGAGCGGGATAGATCGTCGCGCACGCGGTGAGGACCAGGGCAATGACGCTGACCCACAGCAGGTCGCCACTCTCGAGGTCGGCGGGTAGCGCCGTCAGTTAATAGACATCGGCGGGCATGAACTCGAAGCCGAACAGGCGCTCGCGCGCCGGCGCCACCGAACTGATGTTGGTC
>CAZTGY010000010.1:0-2747 GCA_964613445.1 uncultured Chromatiaceae bacterium
CATCAACGAAATCAGGCCGGGCCTCGGTACCCGCGAGTGCCAGCGCCGGGCCTACGCGCTGCTGACCCTGGTGCTCGGCGCCTGGATCACCCACGGCAAGGGCAGCGCGGTGCCCGGCGCGGGCAGCACGGTCGAGCAGCGCAGGCTGCTCGTCGCCACCGCGATGGAGATCGTCAGCCGGTAGCCGGCGGCAGCGACTCGTACCTGGCGACCGCCTGCTCCATGTTGAAGAACATCCGATCCTGCCCCAGCGCCTGGCCGAGCGGCGAGCGCTGCACGAGCGCGAGCACCTCGGGGGTCAGGCCTGCCAGCCACAACTCGACGCCCTGCTCCCGTTGCCGGGCCTCGGCCTCGGTCAGCATCTTGAGCGCCGTGTACTCCACGTCGAACACGCCGCTCAGGTCGAGCGCCACGACGCGCGGCCGCGCTGCCACGATCAGCGGCCGGATGCCGTCGCCCACCCGCTCGGCGTTGGCAAAGAAGAGGCGGCCCGTCAGGCGCAACATCAGCAGGCCCGGACAGGTGTCGTCGTCCGTGTGCTCGGGAGACAGCGGACGGAAGGCATTGGTGCCCCGCTTGCGCCCCAGGACGTAGACCGGGGGGTTCGAGACCTGCTGGGCCAGGCCCACCAGCGAGATGATGATCGCGACCAGGATGCCCTTGAGGGTGCCCAGCACGACGACGCCGGCGAGCGCCGCCAGCGCCCAGATGAACTCGTTGCGACGGATCGCCAGGATCGAGCGGAACTCGGCGGGCTGGATCAGGCCCACCGAGTACACGATCACCACCGCCGCCAGCGTTGCCTGGGGCATCAGGCTGATCACCGGCGCCAACAGGAGCATGGTGAGCAGCGTGGCCCCGGCCGTGACCAGGCCCGCCAGCGGGCTGCGCGCGCCGGACAACCGGTTGACGGCCGTCTGGGACGTGCCACCGCCGGCCGGCATGGCGCCGAGCAGCGCACCAGCCGCGGTCCCCAGCCCGGTCGCCAGCAGTTCGCGATTGGGCTGCATGGGCGGCTCGCCCGGGGCGGCAAACGCCCGGCCCACCGCCGCGGTCTCGGTGAAGCTCATGACGGCAATGCCCATGGCGGCGGGCCACAGCGCCGCGGCCAGCGACAGGTCGGGCAGCTGCAGGCCCGGCAGGCCGCGTGGAATCACGCCGACCGTCTCGACGCCCAGGGCCCCGAGCCCGAGCAGGGCCATCGCCGCAATGCCGGCGCCCACCCCGACCAGCGGGGCGGGCAGGCGCGGCAGGAAGCGCTCCATGCCGATCAGCAACGCCATGGTCAGCGCGGCCACCGCCAGCGTAGGGGCCGAGGTCCCGGGCAGGCTCTGCACCAGGGACAGCAGGTTCTGCGCGAACGTGCCCTTGGCGTAGTGCACGCCGAAGAGCTTCGGCAACTGGTCCACGACGATCACCAGCCCGATGCCGGCCTTGAAGCCGACGAGGACCGGCTCGGAGATGAAGTTGGCGAGAAAGCCGAGCCTGAGCACCGAGCCGAGCGTAAGCAGCAGGCCCACCAGCAGCGTGAGCGTCGCCAGTGCGGGCACGATCACCGCCATGTCGCCGTCCGGCGCAACCTCGGCGAGGGCCGCGCCGGTGAGGATGGCGATGGTCGTGGTGGTGCTCACGCTGAGAACGCGGGACGAGCCCAGCACGGCGTAGATGACCATCGGCACGAAGGCCGTGTAGAGCCCCACCTGCACCGGCAGCCCGGCGACGGTGGCATAGGCCATGGCCTTCGGCATGACGACAGCCGCGGTGACGAGGCCTGCCAGCAGGTCGGGCCGGAGCCACTCCGGACCGTAATCGCGCAGCCAGGCCAGCATGCGTGCCGTACCCCTTCAGTCATGCCCGATCGCACACTACCCCACTTCCGGGAGGAATTGCCCCCGACCGGAATCGACCCTGACGGGAAATCCCCCTTGATCGGAGCTTTTCCCGGGTGCAACGTAGCCAGTCTGGTGCCAGACTGGCTGGCAAGGGGTATCGATTATGAACGTCAACGGCACTCTGTCCCGCGTGCTCACGGGCTTCGCCACGCTCGCGCTGGCCTACGGCGCCTATACGGCCTTTGCCGAGAACAAGCCTGGCATGGCCGTCCTGCTGGGGCTTGCTGCCGTGGCGGCGGCGATTCCCACCTTCACCGGCACGGGAAAGTAGGCAGCGGCATGCCGCAGCGGACCCGGTTGCTTGCCATCGCTGCCTCGCTGGCGGCGCCGGCCGCCCAGGCCTCCATCTTCGCCGGCGAGGCGCTCGACAAGGCCGCCGACATCCTGGCGCTGGTCATCCTGTTCGTCGTGCCGGTCGTCCTGATCGGCCTCTTCTGGCTCGTGCACATCCTGCCGGAGAAGGTCGCCGAGCAGCGGCACCATCCCCAGAAGGATGCCATCAAGGCACTGTGCCTGCTGTCGCTGGTGTTCGGCGGCCTGCTCTGGCCCTTCGCCTGGATCCTCGCCTACTCGAAGCCCGTGCTCTACAAGATGGCCTACGGCAAGGACAAGCACGACGACTACTATCACGAACTGGCGGAGAAGGACGCGGCCGACGCCACCCTGCTCAGCGAGGACGTGACCCGCCTGCGCACGGAACTGGACACGCTGGCGGCCAAGGGCCCGCTGCCGGCCGAGCTCAGGGACATGCGCGAGCGCCTGGCGATACTGGAGTCCCGCGTGGTCGCACCCCCGGGCGGGCAGGGAGCGGCCTGATGGAACTCCTGCTGCTTGCCATCTACTCGTTCTTCGTCT
>CAZTGY010000010.1:2757-19799 GCA_964613445.1 uncultured Chromatiaceae bacterium
CTTCATCAAGTTCAAGTGGCTGCCCTGGAACACGGCGTCCCAGGTCATCGTTGCGATCATCCCCATCGTCGGCATCGCCGCGCTCATCCTGCTGCTCAACATCAACGCCCCCTCCTCCGCCGACGTGCGCGTGATCAAGTACGTGGTGCAGGTCCTCCCCCAGGTGCGGGGCCGCGTGATCGAGGTGCCGGCGGAAGGCAACCACCCCATGAAGAAGGGCGATGTGCTGTTCCGCATCGACCCGACGCCCTACGAGCTCGAGGTCAAGGCCCTCGAGGCCCAGCTGGCCGAGTCGGAGGGTTCGGCCCGGGAATTGCGCGAGCAGCTGAATGCCGCCAAAGGTAGCACCGCCGCCCTGCGCTCCCAGATCGACCTGACGAAGCTGCGCGTGAAGCAGTACGAGGAACTGAGCGCCACCGGCGCCGGCAACCGCTTCGACCTGGAGAAGGCCCGGGCTGACCTCGCGAACCTGCAGGGGCAGGTGACGTCAGCCGTCGCCAACGAGGCCCGTGCCCAGGCCCAGCTCGCTGCCGTCGTGGACGGCGACCTCGCGTCCGTCGCCACGATCAAGGCGAACCTCGCCAAGGCCCGCTGGGAGCTGGGCCAGACCGTGATGTACGCGCCGTCCAACGGCTCGGCCATCAACGTGCAGTTGCGCGAGGGCTCCTTCGTCGTGCCGATGCCCCTGCAGCCCGCCATGACCTTCGTCGAGGACGAATTCCAGGTCATCGCGATGTTTGCGCAGAACGAGCTGTGGCGGGTAAAGCCCGGCAACGAGGCGGAGATCGTGCTGCTGACGGCCCCGGGGGACATCATCAAGGCGACGGTGGACTCGATCGTCTGGGCCCAGGGCCAGGGCCAGCTCGCCATGTCCGGGAACCTGCCCCAGAGCGGCTCCGTCCCGATGCCGCCGGGCCGCTTCGCGGTGAAGCTGACCATCGCGGAGAAGGACCGGGACCGCTTCCTCGCCGCCGGCGCCATGGGCCAGGCCGCGATCTACACGGAGCACCTGGCCATGATCCACATCCTCCGCAAGGTCATCCTCCGCGTCGGGTCGTACACCAACTTCCTGATCCTCAAGCTGCACTAGTCCGATGAAAGCGCAGGCTCTCCTGCTCGCGACGCTGGCGGCAACGCTGCCGGCGGGCTGCGCGCTCAAGTCGCCACCGGAGCGCGCCGACGTGCAGGCAGAGGCCCTGCCAGCCGTGCAGCAGCCGGACGCCTGGCGCTCCGGCGGCGCCGATGCCGGTGCCGTCGAGGACGCGTGGCTGGCGGCGTTCCGCGATCCCCGCCTCGACGCGCTGGTGGCCGAGGCCCTGGCCAGCAACCCGGACCTCATGGCCGCCGCCGCCCGGGTGGAGCAGGCTGCTGCCTACGTCGAGTCCGCCAGCTCCGGCCTGTACCCGCAGGTGTACGCCATCGGCAACGTCAGCGGCAAGGACGCCAGCAGCGGCACGGTGGATTTCGGCGGCCTGTTCGCCAGCTGGGAACTGGACCTCTGGGGCAAGGTGCGCTCCGGGCGCGAAACGGCCCGGCTGCAGCTGCTGTCGGTCGAGCTCTCCACCGCCTACGCCCAGCAGTCCATGGCGGCCATGGTGGCACGGGCCTGGTTCGTCGCCAGTGAAGCACGCCTGCAGAAGGGCGTCGCCGACGACATGGTGGTGGCAGCCGAGAAGCTCGTGAAGCTCGCCCGCGAGCGCCAGCGCGTCGGCATCGGCAACGATTCCGACGTGTCGGTGGCCCAGGCATCACTCGCCACCTATCGGGACGCCGCGGAGCAACTCGGGCTGTCCTTCCGGTTGTCCGTGCAGGCCATCGAGACCCTCGTGGGCCGGTACCCGGCCGCCGAGCTCGACGTGCCCGCGGCCCTGCCGGGCCTGCCCGGGCCGGTGCCCGCGGGCCTGCCGTCCGAACTGCTCGAGCGCCGTCCCGACGTGGTGGCGGCAGAGCGGCGCGTGGCGGCAGCGTTCTTCCGGGTGCAGGAGACGAAGGCGGCAAGGCTGCCCACGATCAAGCTCAACACGAGCTTTTCGAGCCTCTCCAGCGACCTGGTGGTGCTCAAGGAACGGGATGACCCCGTGTGGGGCTTCGGCGGCCGGGTGAGCGTGCCGCTCTACCTGGGTGGTGGCCTCAAGGCCGAGATCAAGGTGCGCACGGCGGAGCAGAAGGAGGCCGTCGCCGACTATGGCCGGGCCGGCGCCAATGCGTTCTCCGAGGTGGAAGAGGCCTTATCGGCCGGGTACGCACTGGAGGCCCGTGAGCCCTTGCTGCAGCTCGCGGTCACCGAGAATGACCGGGCCCTCAGGCTGGCCGAGGACCGCTACCGGGTGGGCTCCGACGACCTGCGCGCCGTCGAACAGCAGCAGCTGCGCCTCTTCAGCGCGAAGAGCGCCCTCCTCCGCGTCCAGAGCGAGCAGCTCGTGCAGCGGGTCAACCTGCACCTGGCGCTTGGCGGGAGCTTCGACTCACCGTCGTCCTGAGCCGGCGCCTACTCCGCGTCCAGCCGTTTGCGGGCCGCCGCGAGTTCCTTGCGCGTCCTGGGGCTCACCACCGGGTAGTGCAGCTTCAGCCTGGCCATGGCGTCCACCACGGCAGCGGCCACCAGCAACCGGCTGAACCACTTGTTGTCAGCCGGCACCACGTACCAGGGCGCCTCCTTCGAGGCCGTGTTGCGGATCGCCTCCTCGTAGGCCGCCTGGTATTCCGCCCAGTGCTGCCGTTCGGCGACGTCGGCCGACGAGAACTTCCAGTTCTTCTCCGGGTTGTCGAGCCGTTCCATGAAGCGGCGCTTCTGCTCCGCCTTCGACACGTGGAGGAAGAACTTCAGCACCAGCACGCCGTTCCGGACGAGGTACTTCTCGTAATTGCTGATGTCCTCGTAGCGCTCGTCCCAGATCTTCCTGGTCACCAGCGACGGGTGCATCTTCTGGCGCGCCAGCAGCTCCTGGTGGACCTTGACCACCAGCAGCTCCTCGTAATACGAGCGGTTGAAGATGCCGATCTGGCCACGGGCCGGCACGTTGCGCATGTAGCGCCAGAGGTAGTCGTGGTCCAGTTCCTCGCTGGAAGGCTGCTTGAAGGACGTCACCGTGCAGCCCTGGGGATTGATGCCGGACGTCACGTGCTTGATCGTGCCGTCCTTGCCGGCAGCATCCATGGCCTGGAACACGAGCAGCACGGCCCAGTGGTCCTGGGCGTAGAGCTTGTCCTGCTCTTCCGTGAGCCACTCGACGCCCCGGGCCAGCATCTCCTTCGCCTCGGCCTTGTCTTCCGACTTGAGGTGGGCCGTGTCGCCGGGATCGATGTCCTTGAGCCGGAAACCCTTGCCGCGCGTGATGCGGTACGGCGACAGGACCTTGTCGAGGCGCTTGAACTGGGATTTCTTCATTGCCCGGATCTCCGGCTGGACTGCTATCGGGACCCGCCCCCGCCAGCCGTGCGCTGGCGGTCGAGGCGCTCGGTGATGGCATCGGTGATCATCTTCGTTTCCTCGGGGCCTATGCGGTCGAGGGCCTTGTTGAGCGAGCTGAACGTGGCCTTGATGAGGGACTGCAGCTTCCGGAACCCGATGGGATTCCTCGTGCCGCAAACCGTCTCGTCATTCTTGAGTATCCGCTCGATGACTCCGGGATCACGCAGCCGCACGTCGCAGGCGATCGACAGGTGCAGCAGCTCGTCGCCGATGGCATCCAGGTGACGGACCCAGGGCGTGTGCCTGGAGGCGGGGCTGTCCTTGGATTCGGTCATGTCAGGCCCTTTCTGTGGGGGCGTTCTTCGCAGGCTAGCACAGGAGAGTGCGGGCCAAGGGCGCCCCGCCGGGGCGCCAGGCGGACTTTTGCCATAATTGGCACCCTCGCATCATTGGGTGCCAGAAACACGATGAACGCCATAAGGGCAACCCGCATTCCCGCCACTGGCATCGCCGTGCTGGTGCTGCTGACCTGGGCCAGCTCCGCCCTGGCCGACAAGACCGACATCGTCAACCTCCGCAATGGCGATCGGGTGACCTGCGAGATCAAGAACCTGGAGCGTGGCCGGCTCAAGGTCAGCACCGACAGCATGGGCACCGTCTACATCGAGTGGAAGGACATCCTGAGCATCAGCAGCCCCGCGCTCTACGTCATCGAGGTGCAGGACGGCAGCCGCCTGCGGGGCACCCTGGCGGAGACGGATGCCGAGCGGCAGCTGCTCCTGCGCAGCGGGGACGAGGAGACTGCAACGGACAAGCTCGTGCCGATGTCCACGGTGGTCTGGCTGGACCCGCTGAAGCTGGACGAGAGGATCGTCAAGCGCTGGGATGGCTCCATCAGCGCGGGGTTCGACACCACCAAGGCCAACAACGACACCTCCCTCAGCGCGAGCTTCGACGCGCGACGCCGGGCCGAGGATTTTCTCCTGAATTTCAGCTCGTCGGTCTACTCGCGCTCCCAGGACGGCGTGGACGACAGCCTCCGGGCCAACCTGAACGGCGTGTACAAGGGCCTGCTCGAGGACCGCTGGTTCTGGGCCACCGTCGGCAGCTTCGAGCGCAACGACGAGCTCGGCATCGACCTGCGCTCCCTCGGCGGCGCCGGCTACGGGCGCTTCCTGGTGCAGACGGGCCGGACCCTGTGGTCGCTCACCGGCGGCCTGGCCCTGGTCAACGAGCAGCTGGCGGGCGACGAGGATGCCCAGACGAGCCTGGAGGGATTCTTCAACACCGAGTACGAGTTCTTCACCTACGACACGCCCAAGACCACTCTGACCACGTCACTGACGGTATTCCCCAGCATCACGGAAAGCGGCCGGGTGCGCAGCTCCCTGGACTTTGCCCTGCGCCGGGAACTGATCGAGGACCTGTTCGTGGAGATCAGCGTCTACGACTCCTACGACAGCGACCCGCCGCAGGAGGGCGAGAAGAACGACTACGGCATCGTGACGAGCCTGGGCTACACCTTCTGAAGCCTGCGCCCGGCCGCCCACAACCGGCTAGAAGCGGCGGCTGAGCCGGATGCCGAACACCCGGGGATCCGGCAGCGGCGCGAACGTGAACTGCACGCCAAGGCCGGCCACGAAGCCCAGCTCGGTCACCTGCTGGCCGAACTCAGGACCGGAACCGCCGGTCTTGATGGTGTCATCGTCGAGCAGGTTGTCGATGTAGCCCACCATCTCCCACTTGTCGCCGGTGAGGCCGAGCTGCAGGTTCAGCAGCCAGAAGTCGTCCCAGTAGGTGAAATTGTCCGGGTCCAGGTACCGCTCGTCCTGGTAGGAGGCGTTGAGGCCGACGAACCAGCTCAGGTCCTCGCTGCGAAACGGGCGCTGGAGGTTGACGGTGCCGACAAACGAGTTCTCGGGCGTGCGCTCGAGGTTCTTGCCGCTCTGGTCGATGCGGCACGTCGGCGACCCATTGGCAGGATCGGACAGGTCGGAGGGGTCGCTGCCCTGCCCGCCCTTGTAGACGACCTGCGGGCAGCCCGCGGCGGCGGTCCGGGGGAGCACGGTGGTGTCGTCGAGGAAGTCCTGGTACGTGGCGTCCAGCCAGGTGTAGGACGCCCCGAGCGTCAGGCCGTCAACGGCGGCAGGCTGCCAGACCAGGTCGAGTTCGAGCCCCCAGATCTCGGCGGATGATGCATTGGTGACCCGGGGCGCCAGCGCATTGTCGACGAGGATCTGGGTCGTCACCTGCTTGTCGGAGTAGTCCTGGTAGAACGCCGCCCCGTTGAGCTGCAGGTATCCGGCCACGGACCAGACGGTCTTGCTGCCCAGCTCCCAGGCCGTCATCTTCTCCGACTTGAAGCGCTCGTTCTCGATGACCGTCGCGGATGCCCCGGCCTCGAGCTGGTTGATGCCACCGGGCTTCTGGGCCTTGGCCCAGGAGAAATAGACGAGGGCATCGTCCGCAGCCTGCCACTCGACCGTGGCCTTCGGCGTGTGAAAGCGCGTGGTCTCCTCGCCGCTGATCAGCGCCCAGTCCAGCAGCATCCCGGGATCGTAGGGATTGAGGATCTCCGGCCCGTTGGGATCCATGCCCCGGTTCACCTTGATGCGGGCGTTCTCCCAGGCTTCGCAGTTGACGTCCTCGCCGGGGTTGGCGGCCTCGGAGACCAGCGGGGCGACGAACGCGCCACCCAGCACCGTGAAGCCCAGCGCCGCGCAGGACGCCTGGTTGGGACGCAGGATCTCGAACTTCTCGTAGTTGTAGCGATCCTCCAGGGTTAGCGAGATGGTCTCGGTGATCGACCAGTCGACGCTCAGGTAGGCGGACATGTGCTCGGTGTCGGTCTCCCAGACCGCGCCCTTGAACCCGGGCACGTCCGGCCGCAGGTCCTGGCGCACGTACTCCTGCCAGCTGGCAACGGACACCAGGCTGCCAGGGGCTGCCGTCCCGTCGCAGACGCCGGGCACATCCCGCACGAAGTTGCCCGCAAAATCCGTGGTGACCGGCAGGCAGGCAGTGATGCTGTTGTGGTCATCCAGGTCACGCTCCTCGTGCCAGTAGAGGCCGCCCAGCGTCAACTGCACAGGGCCATCCCAGGCGCTGGTCGCGCGCAGTTCCTGGCTGAACTGCATGGTGTCCTGGTGGGTATCGGTGATCATGGCCGAGGTGATCAGGTCCGGACGGCCGTTGGCCTGGTAGTCCTGGTCGTAGGCCTGGTCCAGGGTGGCGTCCGTGTAGCCGGTGTAGCTCGAGAAGACTGCCGCGCCGGCATCCCACTCCGCCACCAGGGTCGAGCGGAGCAACTCGATCGACGAGCCGGGGTAGTCACCCCCGGTGAGCGGATTCTCGCCCTGGCGGACGTCGAGGCCGCCGGCGGAACCAAAGCTGCGGGGCAGGCAGATCCCGGCGGACGATCCCGGCGGGACCTCGACGTCCGGCGGGCAGTACACGCCGAAGTCGATGAGGGTCGTCGCCGTGCCGCTGAAGGCATTGCTGATGCCAACGCCGGCGTCCACGGCGTTCTGGGGGTAGAGGCGGACGGCGTTCCTGGGAACGGCCACGGTCGGCGTGGGATCGTAGTCCTCGTCGCTGTACTCGACACGCGCCTTGACCCTGACGCTTTCGGCCGGCGTCAGGACGGCGGTGAGCGCCGTGCCGATGCCGTCGCCACCCCCCACGTCCTGGCCGGACACGGTGTTGGTGTAGTAACCGTCCTCGGACCAGGTGACGCCAGCGACCCTGACGCCCAGCAGGCCGGGAACCACCGGCCCCCCCACGGCGCCGTCCAGCTGCAGGCGGCCGAAATCGGCAGCATCGATGCGGACCACGCCTTCCAGCTCGTCGCCCGGCTCCTTGGTCACGTAGCTGATCGCGCCGGCAAAGGCCGCCCGGCCGTAGAGGGCGCTCTGGGGCCCCTTCACCACCTCGATGCGCTCGACGTCGTTCAGCAGGCGCTTGTTGGCCAGCAGGCCGGACCCGGCGGAAATGACGTTCTCCGTGGTCACGTCGATGCCGTCGACCAGGAAGGCCACGTTGGAGCGGCCACGCGTATTGGAGAGGCCGCGAATCGTCACCCGCGTGTCCTGCGGGCCGAAGGCCGTGTCGAACTGGACGCTGGGGACCAGCTGCGCGATGTCGCCAAGGTCCGTGATGCCCTGCCGTGCAATCTGCTCGGCACCCAGCGCGGTGACGGCGATGGGCACTTCCTGCAGGTTCTCCGCGCGCTTGCGGGTGGTGACGATGACCTCTTCGACCTGCGCATTGGCCAGGGGAACGACGCCCATCCCCCACACGACCGCCAGGCACCCGAGTGCCGGGCCTGCTCGACGACCAGCCTTCATTCCGCCGCCTCCGCAGCTGCTGCAGCCCATGACGGGTCGGCAACACCACCAGGATTAACCCGATCAGCCAGGTGCATGCCGTTCTCCGGATCAGTTGCCTCGCCGGATGGTGGCACATTTTTTTTCAGCGGGGAAAGTCCCGGCCGAAGCGGTACTGCCAGACGACGCCCAGGCCATCGTAGTCATCGCCTGTCCGGCTGGACGCGCCGGCGCTGCCATAGAGCTTGACCGAGTTGCGCAGGTCAACCGGCAGCGCGACGGTCAGGCCAAGCCGGGTGTTCTTCTTCAACGTGTCGGCCTTTACGCCATTCAACGAGGTGCGCCCGCCCCAGTAATAGGTGCCATCAAGCGCCACCCAGATGCCAGAGCGAAGGCCGTGGACGACGTGGCCCTGGACCGCGTACAGCGGTTCCTGCGACACGACGCCCTCGCCCAGGAAGTCCGTGTTGTCCGTGTAGAGGGCGACGGCTGCCGCCATGTCCACCGTCCACGCGCCCCAGGACTTGGAGATCCCCAACTCGGGCTTGAAGGCCCAGCGGTTGGTGCCGATGTTGACCAGCTTGCTGTCGTCGTACTGGCCCACCGGCACGGAGACCTGCAGGCTCGCGCCGATGATGACATCCTGCTGGAAGCCCGCGAACTCCTTCAGTGACAGCGCGGGAGCCCCGTAGAGATTCACCGAGTACCGAAAGCGCGGGTCGGCGAAGCCCGACACGTCGCGCTGCCGCGGCTCGCCCTCCACCAACGCCTTCCCGGAGAGCCACGTGTAAGGCATCACGATGTCGACCTTGGCGGAGCGGCCCCGGACGGCCAGGGACCGCGCCCAGGCCAGGGCGGCCGAGTTGGTGCGCAGGTCGGCGTCCTCGAGCGGTACCGAAGGATCGAAGGACAGGTTGCCCTCCGTGTACCCGTAGCCTGCCAGGAGGAAATTGAGCCCCGTCGGGAGGTTCGAATAGGCCCTTGGCTCGAGCTCCTGGGCGTGAGCGACCCCGGCCCCGGCGAGCACAGCCAATACGCTGAGCATTGCACCGGTCAAGTGGCCTGCCCGGCGTCTCATCAGGCGAAGGCCGGCACCAGGCGCTCGCCGATGATGCGGAGGGCCTCCTCGGGGTCGTCGTGGAGCCGGAGTGCCACTTCGTCGAGGCCGGCAGCCTCCAGTGACTTCAGGTGCCGGGCGATGCGGTCGATGTCGCCGGGATCGCCGGTCAGCGTCATATTCTCCACGAGCTTGTCGATCACGGCTTCCGGCACGCCCTCGATGTGGGCACTGCGCCCGAGGAAGGCCTGGAGGAAGGCCGGGCGCTTTGCCTCCACCATGGCCGCGTCGGCGGGTTCGAGGAAGAGCTCCGTGAACCAGGTCATGAGCAGGCCCCGCCAGATCAGTTCCCTGCGTGCCTCGGCGATTGCCTTCGCCCGGTCGGCCTTCACGTGCCAGGCCATGAAGTTGTTCATGCGGAAGTCGGCGCGCTGCCGGCCAGCCTTCGCGAGGCCCTCGCCCGCCCAGGCCATGACCTCGGGCATGCGCTGCAGGGGGACGTCGGACATCATGGTGCCGTCGGCCACGCCGGCGGCCATGCGCAGCATCTTGCTGAAGGTGGCCCCGGCATAGACCCGGGGCGCCGGCTGCGTGGCCCACTCGGCCTGGTAGTTCTGGAGGGAGTACAGCTCACCCTTGTAGTTCAGCATGGCGTCCGGGCGGAGGCCCTTCAGGATGCGCAGGGTGTCGCGCACCGCGGTCACGCGCCGCAGGGGCTCGAGGCCGGTGACCCGCGTGACGGAATGGCCGAGGCCGCCGATAAGGATCGTCGCCCGTCCGCCACTCAGTTCGTTGAGCGTCAGTAACTGGTCGGCCATGCGGAGCGGATGCACCTCCCAGGGGCTCATCGGCAGGGTGCCGAGCCGCAGCCTGCTCGTACAGCGCGACAGTAGCGCCAGCGCGGGAATCGGATCACGGCGGGATGGAAAGCTGGCCACCCACAGCGTCTGGATGCCGTAGCCCTCAGCCAGCCGGCCGAGGCCCTCCACCCGGTCAGCGGGCAGGCCCGCCTCCAGGATGATGTCGATCTTCATGGTGGACTTCCGCGTGGCGCAATGAGCTTAAACTTAACACTCCATGCCAGCGGACTGCTGAAACGATGCTCTCCTCCCTGCCCCCCCTGCTTCGCGCACTCGTCGCCATTACGGCGCTGGGGATCAACACCCTGTTCTGGTGCGCGCTCCTATTCCTGTTCGCCATCCTGCGCCTGCTGCTGCCATTCCAGGTGGTGCGCAGGGTCCTGGACCCCGTCCTCAACTGGATCGCGAATCGCTGGGTAACGTGCAACACGTGGTGGATGAGCCTGACGCAGCCGACCGTCTGGGACGTGCAGGGCCTGGAGCAGTTCAGCTACCGGGGCTGGTACATGGTGAATTGCAATCACCAGTCCTGGGTGGACATCTTCGTCCTGCAGCGCGTGTTCAATGGGCGGATCCCGCTCCTGAAGTTCTTCCTGAAACAGCAGCTCATCTGGGTGCCGGTGATGGGCCTCGCCTGGTGGGCGCTCGACTTCCCGTTCATGCGGCGCCACTCGGACCAGGTTCTGCGCAAGCACCCGGAGAAACGCCTGCAGGACCTGGAGACCACCCGTCGCGCCTGCGAGAAGTTCGCGCTGGTGCCCACCAGCGTCATGAACTTCGTCGAAGGCACCCGCTTCACGCCGGCGAAGCACGCGGCCCAAAAGTCTCCTTACCGGCACCTGCTGAAGCCCAAGGCGGGGGGTCTTGCCCTCGCGCTCCATGCCCTGGGCCACCGCTTCGACTCGCTGATCGACGTGACCATCGTGTATCCCGGTGGCGCGCCGACCTTCTGGCAGTTCCTGCGCGGCGACGTCAGGGAGGTCGTGGTACGGATCGACCGGCTGCCGATTCCCGCCGAGTTCAGCGCGGGGGACTACTCCGGCGACCCGGCGGTGCGCAAGCAGGTCCAGCGCTGGCTGCACGAGCAGTGGCTGCGCAAGGACGATCTGATCAGCCAGCTCCTTGGGGCGTCCCGCCCCGCGTGACGCCAACCCACACCTGACGGCCGGCCTACTTCGCTCCCTGCTGCTGATGCTGGAGCATCTGGTCCATCATCATCTGCTGCATGCCCATCATCTGTTCCATCATGCGATGGCGCTGCTGCATCATTTCCGGCGACATCCCGCCGGGGCCACCCATCATTCCGCCAGGCCCCATCATCCCGCCGGAACCCATCATGCCGCCGCCGGCGCAGCAGTTCATCCCGCCCGGCCCCAGCATGCCGTGCATCGTTGCCATGCCGGCCATCATGCTCGCCATGTGTTCCTGCATCAGGCGCTGGCGCTCGGCAGGATCCTTTGCCGCACGTAGCTTCTCCATCTGCGCCTGCATCGCCTGCATGTTGGCCTGCATCTGCTTCATCTGCTGGTCGAATGCGGCGCTGTCCGCCGCGGCGCCGGTGCCGGCCCTGGCGGGCGGATCGGCCGCTGGCACGGGACCGGCAATGGCCCCGAGGGCCAGGAGTGCGAAGAGAGGGAATCGGTTCATGGGGATATCTCCCTGTCGAGTGGAGAGATTCCCGGGCAGCACGGCGCAGCATCGCCCTGGCTGCCCCGGAGTTGGCCCCACTCTCCGCCTTTCCCGCGGCTAGCGCAACCTGGGCAGCACCTGCTCCGCAAACAGCCGCGTCTGCCGGATCATAGCCTCCTGCCGCGCTCCGTGGGGCGTGGGCACCGGCGAACCGCCGAGCAGGTTGACGTGATCGAGGCCAAGGCCGATGAGGTGCTGCAGGCGCTCCAGGCACTTGGCCGGCGGGCCGCAGATGGAGAACCAGTCCACGAACTGGTCGTCCACCATCTGCAGGTGGGCGCCCTCGTTCTGGGCGTGGCGGGCCATGTCGTAGCCGGACTTCATGCGGATCGCCAGGTCCTTCAGCTGGGGGGGCAGGTGCTCGACGGGCGAGTCCTTCATGCCGGCGAAGTGCGCCACCATGCCGGAGATCATGCGGCCCAGGTTGATCGCGTGCTTCTCGTCGGGATCACACACCAGGTTGATGAAGGCGCCCACACTGAGCGTCGCGCGGTCCCGGCCGGTTTCCTTCAGCCGCGCATCGAGCACATTCAGCGCCCACTCGATGCGCTCGGGCGCACTGCCCACGGCAAAGGTCACGCGGTCGGCCACGTCGGCCGCCATGCGGATCGTGGCGGGGCCGGTGCAGGCCAGGTCGAGCGGCACCGTCGGGAGCTGCCCGGGATCGAGCCAGCGCATGCGGCTCGGGGTCTCGCCGCGCATGACGGTCTCGCCACGCAGGTAACCCCGAACCTGTTCGACGTACGTCCGCAATTGCGCCGTCGTGGCGTTGCGCTGGCCGATGTGGGCGGCGGAGGAATCACCACGGCCGATGCCGCAACGGGCCCGGCCGCCGGATTCGATCTGCAGGGTGGCGAGGGCCCCGGCCGTGACGGAGGAGTCCCGGGTCACCGGATTGGTAACGCCCGTGCCCAGGAAGAGGCGCGTCGTGCGCGCGGCCGCGAGACTCAACTGGCCGTAGGGCTCGGGGCTCAAGCACTGGGTATCGGGGCACAGCAGGGCGTCGAAGCCCATGGCCTCGATTTCCACGGCGAGGCGGGCGGTGTAGCCCGCCGAAGGCTCCATCACGATGCCGAATTCGGTCCTGGCCATGCGCGTCCGCTCCCTCCCGTCAGTGGCTGCCGACGCCGATCATGGTCGATGACCGGGCCTCGGTGGGATCGAACTTCACGGGGCGGCCACTCTTCAGCCAGATGTGCAGGGCAAAGGCGAACGCGGCCAGGTTCGCGGCGCCGACGAGGATGATCGGCCCGGAGATCCGCCAGTAGTCGAACAGGTAACCACCGGCAAGGCTCGTGATCAGGATGCCCAGCGAGCCGCAGAACCCGGCCAGGCCGATGACCGAGCCGCGCACGTCCAGCGGCGTCTCCTGGCCGAGGAGGCCGGTGACCGAGAGGATGACGCTCATCTGGCCCATGCCCACGAGGACGCAGCCAAGGTAGCCGACGGGCGAGAACGGCTGGTCCTGCAACCCGAGCAGCGTGTAGCCCACGGCACCCAGCAGCAGCGCGGCAACCACGCAGGCCAGCCGGTGGAAGCGGTCGATCAGGGCGCCGGCGACCGGCGCCCACAGCAGCGCGGAGCCCTGGATCAGCGCGAACATCAGGCCTGCCTTCGCGAGGGCCTCGGGGCCATCCAGGCCTTCGTCGCGGCCGACCCGCTGCAGCCACAGGGAGACGAAGGTGGCAACCAGCGTCAGGTCGGCACGGGAAATGAACGATCCCGCATAGCAGACCAGCAGGCGCGGGTTGTCCAGGCCCTGGCGTATGCCGATCTGGAGGACCCTGGGCAGGCTGACGCGCGAGCTCCGGCCCGTCGGGGTGCCGCCCTTCAGCCCCACCTGCATGACCAGGGCAGTGAAGGCCGCGACGCCTGCCATGACGAACAGCATGTAGCGGCCGGCTTCGGCGCTGCTCATGCCCTGCGCCTTGAAGATCGTGGGCAGGGCCGCGAACAGCGCTGTGGCAAGGCCGATGCCCAGGCCGTTCAGCACTCCGGACACGCCGGCGATCTTGCCGCGGGAGTTCTCCGCCGGGTAGTCGGCGGCCGTCACCGCGATCATGACGCCCACGAAAGCCAGGCCGATCGCGTAGATGAACCGTCCCACGTACAGGTCGCCCACGCTGCTGGCGATCCCGTAGACCGCGAAGCCGGCACCCGCAACCAGCGTTCCGGTCGCATAGATCGGCCGGCGCCCGACGCGATCGGAAAGGCCGCCTGCAAAGCTGACCAGGACCAGCACCACGATCTCGTGCATGGTGATGAGCAGTCCCGTGACCTGCCCGTGCCGCTCGGGCGGTATCCCGATGATCTCGGTCAGCACGTAGGGCTGGGAGAAGCTCAGGAAACTGATGACCGGCATGATGGCCAGGCATACATATAAGTATGTCCACGCGTTCACGCCGCTCATGCCGCTGGCGAACTCGAGCGGACCGAGGCGGTAACCGGGCGGGGCCGCGGCAGGGAGGCTGTTGCTCATGCTCTCGTGTGTTCCCGTCCACCGGGAGGTCGCCGGCGCCGATTAAGTATGGCCCAGAAGGCCCGAACCGGGCGGCGGCGATACACTTTGTTACAGTGAGGCCAATGGGCGGCGACTAGTGTTGCCGCATCAACCAGGGAGAACGGCAATGAAGAAAGAAGCCAAGATCCGCCCCTTCTGGTATTCGGACGTCTGGCTCTTCCCGAAGCTCATCACGATCATCACCAGCCTCGACAAGGACGGCAAGGTCAACGCGGCACCCTACTCCCACATCATGCAATACGACGTGATGGCGAAGAACCCGCGGATGATCGTCGGCTTCCGGCAGGACTCCCACACCTTCCAGAACATCTGCGCGACGAAGCAGTTCGTGGTCAATTGCCCGACCGCCGACTACCTGGACGACATGATGGAAACCGCGCGCTTCTACCCGGAAGGCGTCAACGAGCTGGAGCATACCCGCTTCACCATGATCCCCTCGCTCCACGTGAAGCCGCCCTCCATCAAGGAGTGCCCGCAGATAGCAGAGTGCGAGGCGGAGGAGATCGTGCGACTGGAGAAGAGCAGCGGCATCGTCATCGCGAGGATCAAGGCGCTCGTGTTCGACGAGGAGCTCATCGACATGGGACGAGAGGAGCGCATCCGCAGGATGAACCTGCCCATCGGCCTGGGTGACGAGGACCGCCAGGACTATTTCCACACGACGCTCGGGCACATCTCCATGCACCAGCTGGGAGAGACGCCCGACGCCTTCAAGGGCGGCGAGGTGCGCCTCGGGATGACCTGGGACGCGGATGCGCTCCAGACGCTGATGACCATACCGCCGATGGTGCGCAAGATGGTCACGGACCAGACCGAGGCGTATTGCCGCTCGAAGGGCGACGACAAGGTCAGCCACGCCCGCTTCACCGAGTACTCCATCGAGCAGAGCATGACGCCCGAGCTGATGGAGCGGTTCCAGAAGAAGAAAAAGTCGGCCTGAAGCGGGAGCGAACCTGGATGTGGCGTTTCATCGGCCGTAGCCTGCTCGTGCTTGCGGTACTGGGCCTGGTCGGGCTCGCCGTCGCCCTCTGGGCCTACCGGGACATACCCGCCGCCGAACTCGAGGCGCGCTATGCGGGCCCCACGTCCCGGTTCATCGACATCGACGGCGTGCGCATGCATTACCGGGACGAGGGCACGGGCCCGGTCGTGGTGCTGTTCCACGCGAACTTCTCCAACCTGATCGACTGGGATCCCTGGGTGGACGCGCTGAAGGACCGGTACCGGGTCGTCCGCGTGGACATGACGAGCCACGGCCTCACCGGCCCGGACCCGACGGGGGACTACACCCTGCCGCGGACTCTGGCACTGACGGAGAAGTTCATCGACGCGCTCGGCATCGAGAAGGCCACGCTGGGCGGCACCTCCCTCGGTGGCACCGTCGCCATCCACTACACCGCCGCCCACCCGGAGCGCGTCGAGCGGCTGATCCTGCTCAGCCCCGGCTCCCTCGAGGGCAAGGAGAAGATGCGCAGCGGCGGCGTACCGAAGGCCGGCTACGTGCTCAAGTACATCCTGCCCCGGGCACTGCCCGCCGCCATGCTCCGCAGCGGCTTCGGCCCCCCGGCCCGGCCGCCCGAGGAACTGATCGACCGCTGGTACGACATGTGGATGCGCGAAGGCCAGCGGGAAGCGCAGCTCGACCGGCTCTCCCAGTACGTGGCCGGGGACATCGAGGGCCTGGTGCGCTCGATCCGGGTACCCGTCCTGCTGCTCTGGGGCGAGGCCAACTCGACGGCGAAGTTCGAGCAGTCAGCCGAGTTCCGGGAGCTGCTGGAGGACGCCCCGTCGCTGACCTTCATCAGCTATCCCGGCGTGGGGCACATGGCCGTGGAGCAGGCCGGCGCGGAGACTGGCAAGGACGTGCGGGCCTGGCTGGACACGCCGATCTGATGCGGGTCGACGTCATCCTCGACCCCGGCACTTCACCCTGGGAAGTGAAGGAGCTGGGACTGCTGGCCGAGCACTACGGCATCAATGCCGTGTGGAGCTCCAACTACCCCTCCTCCCGCGACCCGTTCCTGACCCTCGCCCCGCTGGCCCTGGCCTCCAGGCGCATCCGCCTCGGGCCGCTGGTGGTCACCGCCTACGAGCAGCACCCCTTCAAGACCGCCAAGGCGCTGGCCACCCTCAACGAGCTCTGCCACGGCCGGGCCAACATCCTGATCGGCGGCCCCACCGGCGTGAATGCCGCGATGGGCATGGGCGTGGAACGCATGGTGGGCCGCGTCCGGGAAAGCGTGGAAGTGGTCAAGGCGGCCGGCCCCGACCGGCCACTCAACTACAAGGGCAGGATCTTCCAGGTCTGGAACTACCAGCCGACCTGGGCGACCGATGCAGCACCGCGCATCTACGTGGGGGCCAACAAGCCCCAGATGATGCGCATGGCGGCCAGCGTTGCGGACCACATCATGGTGGGCGATCCGCTGCCCCGCCGCCTCGCCAGCACCATGGCGATGCTGGACGGCTTCCTGGCCGAGGCGGGCCGTACGCGCCGGCAGGTCACCGTGAGCGGGCTCGTCGCCTGGCACATCAAGGCAGAGGGGGCGCACTCGATTGCCGAGGCGCGCCAGCAGCTCGCCCTGCGCGGCATGCTGGATCCCTGGTACCTGGAGGAATTCCTGAGCCCGGAGGAATGCAGCCTGGTCGACAGGAACCGCAACGCCTTCTTCAAGGCCTACAAGAACCGGACCGACGTGGTGCCGGGCGTGCCGGAAGACGTGCTGCAGAAGCTGGTGGACAACCTGGGGCTCGCCGGCACGCCGGCCGACCTGGACCGCCACATCGAGCGCCTGCGCGCCCTCGGCCGGCTCGGCCTGGACGAGGTGGCACTGAAACTGCACGACGACCAGGCCGCAGCGATCCGCCTGATCGGCGAACGTGTCGTTCCGGCGCTGCAAACGGACGGGGCCTGAGACCATGCACGACGAGAACGCGCCCGACAACTTCGTCCCGAGCCCCCTGCGGGACAACTGGTACCAGTCCAGCTCGTTCTACGGCTCCTCCTTCGCCCTGATCACCTCGGTCGACGAGGCGGGCATCACGAGCATCGGCCCTTACCAGCTCAGCTTCCCGTTCGAGGTCATCAAGCGGCGCTCCTGGATGGTGATCAGCCGCCCGAGCTCCAACACCGTCACCAACGTGCGGCGCACGCTGAAGTGCGCGCTGAACTTCGTGG
>CAZTGY010000011.1:0-13782 GCA_964613445.1 uncultured Chromatiaceae bacterium
CTGACCTTCAAGCCCCCATTGCCGTGGAACCACTCCAGAAGGCCATCCGCAAGGCCATCCTTGTAGGTCCCCCTGAACGCCAGCTGGCCATTCACGTGGAACGATTCCCACGGGCCTGACTTCTTTCCGGCCGCGAACTCGCCGCGGGACTCCAGCTGTCCGTTGTCGTAGCAGGACTCATACGGGCCATCCCGCTGATCGTCCCGGTGAGTGCCCATCGACCTTCGCTGCCCGTTGCCGTAGAGCACCTCGAACGGGCCATTGCGCTTGCCATCGACAAAGGTTCCCCTTGATCGCAACTGGCCATTGTCGTGGAACATCTCCCAGGGGCCATCCTTCTTCCCCCCTCTGTAGGCCTGCCGTTCCCGCACCTGCCCGTTCCGGTGGAACCACTCCTGGACGCCGTCCAGCTTCCCGTCCCTGTAGTTCCCGCTGAACTCGATCTGACCGGTCCGGAAGTGCGACACGCGAGGCCCGTCTGCCTCAGCCTCGCCTGGCCCCGGCTTGAACCGGGAGAAAAAAGTGCCCTTCATGGCGTCCTCATTGCCCTCCTGGCCGGTCACCGGGCCCGGTCAGCCAGGCGGGCGCATGTTCTACCCCGGATTCTTGAGAGATTGCCGTCCCGGGTCAAGAGATGCTGTCCCGGAGGGGAATCCGCGGTCCATGGCGACAGGACAATAAGCCGCCGTGGCAGAAAAGATAGGTGAAATCACTGATGGAACGACAGGCCTGCAGGTGCCTCCACTTGATGCAGATCAAGTCGCTGATTCGGAACGGCGAGCAACCTAGAGGCCAATACCAGAACCGTCATTGCTTACTTATTTCAGCGATCGCCAGCAGAGGAGTTGCAGATCATGACCACTCAGTCCGTCGCAAGTCCGGGCGCCACAAATCTCGCCATGTGGCTCTTGAACAAAAAGAACTGGTTTACGCATTTCCTGATCGTCTCGGTGATCAGTATCGCGGGCCTGATTTTCCTCGGTACCGAAACCTATTCAGGTGCGCCACCACTGGTCAATTTCGTCTCGCCAACCGGTGAGGTGGTCCTGTCCGCAGACCAGATCAAGCGGGGCAAGCAGATATTCCACCTCAGGGGCCTGATGGGATACGGGTCATTCTGGGGTGATGGCGCAGACCGCGGCCCTGATTTCAGCGCCGATGCCCTGCACCGGACCATCCTGTCCATGCGTGCCTTCTACGAGGAGAAGGAGAAGGCCAAGACCGGGGCAGAGACCCTGACCGGCTATGAAATGGACGCCATCGGGGCCCGGATCATCCGGGAGCTCCACAAGAACACGTATGACGAGGCTGCTGGTCATATCGTGCTCAACGAGGCGCAGATCTTCGCCATTGACCAGCTGACCGAGCACTACACCCGGATGTTCACGGATGCCACCTATCCGGACCGGATGGATCCGCAGAACCAGGTCTCGGGCGAGGACAACCTGCGGGCCCTGACCGCCTTCTTCTTCTGGGGAGGCTGGGTCGCGGCGGCGGATCGGCCCGGGGAGACCTACAGCTACACCCACAACTGGCCCTACGATCCGGAGGCCGGCAATCACGCCACCAGCGCCACGTTCATCTGGACGTTTGTCTCGATATTCGCGCTGTGGGTCGGGATCAGCGTGGTCCTCTACGTCTACGGCCAGATGAAGGAGCAGCCGGTTGACGTCTTCGAGTCATCCGGGGGCGCCAACGGGCATTCGCTCACGACATCGGACCTGGAGAACGGCTACGTTCGGCCCACCCAGCGATCCACGTACAAGTTCTTCCTGCTGGCCATCCTGGTATTCGGGATACAGGTGCTCGCGGGCATCATCAGCGCCACCGACTTCATCCGTCCGTTCGGAATCAACCTCAATGAGCTGATCCCGTTCACCGTGTCCCGCAGCTACCACACGCTCCTGCAGATCTTCTGGTTCTTCATGTGCTGGGTTGGTTACACGATCTTCTTCCTGCCCCGGCTCACGAAGGTCCCCAAGGGCCAGCAGTTCCTGATCAACCTGCTGTTCTTCATGGCCTGCATCGTGGCTGTCGGTGCGGTATCGGGAATCTACGTCGGCCAGCGGGGCTGGATCAGCGATGAGCTGTCCTACTGGTTCGGCAGCCAGGGATGGGAGTTCATCGAGCTGGGCCGCTTCTTCCAGCTGCTCCTGCTCGCGGGCTTCACGCTGTGGATCCTCATCATCTTCCGGGGTGTGCAGCCCTGGCTGAGCAAGAAGAACTTCTGGTCGGTACCCGCCTGGCTGCTCTGGGGCAGCGGCGTGATGGTGCTGTTCCTGTTCTTCGGGATCCTGATGGTCCCGGGCGACAACTTCGCCATCTCGGACTACTGGCGGTGGATGGTCGTGCACATGTGGGTCGAGGTCACGTTTGAGGTGTTCACCACCGTCATCGTGGCGTACCTCCTCGTCCAGATGGGCCTGGTCACGCGGCTGATGGCAGAGCGGATCATCTTCCTGGCCGTGATGCTGTTCCTCGTCACCGCGATCAATGGCATATCCCATAACTTCTACTGGATTGCCAAGCCCACCGGGATCATCGCGGTCGGCAGCGTGTTCTCGACCCTGCAGGTCCTGCCGCTGCTGCTGCTGACCCTGGATGCCTGGCAGATGCGCCAGGAGGGAGGACGTGCCAATACCTTCGTCGTCCAGGGCAAGCAGGTCGTCGTCATGGAAGGCGTCTGGCTGTTCATCCTCGCCGTCAACTTCTGGAACATCTTCGGCGCAGGCGTCTTTGGCTCGCTGATCACCCTGCCGCTCGTGAACTACTACGAGCACGCCACTTACATGACCGGCAACCACGCTCATGCCGCCATGTTCGGGGTGAAGGGCAACATCGCGCTCGCGGGCCTGCTGTTCTGCTGCCAGCACCTGTTCAAGAAGGAGGCCTGGAGTGAAAAGCTGGTCCGGACGGCGTTCTGGTCCCTGAACATCGGCATCGGCCTGATGATGTTCCTGGATCTGTTCCCGGTCGGCCTGTACCAGATCTGGCTCGTCGTGACGAAGGGGCTCTGGTATGCACGGTCAACCGAGGTCATCAAGGGACCGGTGTTCGTGACCCTCACCTACCTGCGCACGATTGGCGGGGCGGTGTTCGTCTTCGGTGGCCTGTTGCCCCTGATCTACTTCGTGGTGTCCCGCGGGCTCCGCCTCAGGAACGAGGTGGATGTCGAGTCCAACGAGTGGGCTGACTACCAGAAGGAGTACGGCAAGGAGAGCGGCCGGGAGTGGGCCGTGCAGGAGGAGCCGAAGGTCTGATCCTCTAGACCAGCCAGGCTAAAGGCCCGGGCCCTGTTCCGGGCTGTTCAACCCCAGGTTGAGCAGTCCGGGCAGGGCCCGGTTCTTTTTGGGAGGCCCTTGAGGGGGCCGGCTGGAAGTCGACCCGCGGCGGGTCGAATCGAGGCTCAGGGCAGCAGGGAACGGAGGAGGCCGAGCAGCGGGTAGGTCGCGGCGCGACTGTCCCCGGCCTGGGTCAGGCTATGGACCAGGGCCCGCTGCAGGGGTGGCAGGGCGGCACCGGCTGCCAGCGCGGCGCGGCGTAGCAGGCGTGCGGGCCGGCGGTCATCGGTATACAGGCGGGTCAGGGCGCTGGTCGCCAGGTACAGCGGGCGGGTCGCGCGCCGGAGCTCGCGGGCGTACCGGGCAAGAGGCCCGGGATCGCCAATGTCCGTGTGGCCTGCCAGTGCGTGACCAATCGACTGGCCCAGGAGGTCCTGGCCCAGCAACCCGAAGTTGAAGCCGTGGGCGGTGACCGGATGCATGCCGACGGCCGCATCACCGATCAGCGCAAAGCGCTCACCCACGAAGCGCCGCGGATAGACCCCGACCAGTGGATACGCGTGGCGGGTGCTGGCAATGCTCATGTTGCCCAGGCGCCGCTGGAATCGGGCCTCGATCGCCGCGATGAAGTCGCCATCCGGCGCGTCCATCAGCTGCCGGATGTCGGCCGGCGGCAGGGTGACGACCACCGAAGACTCGTGCTCCGCCAGCGGCAGGAGGGCCAGGGTCTGGCCGTAGCCGAACCACTCCCAGGCGACGTGGTGGTGAGGCACCTCGTGGCCCATGCGGCAGACCAGCATCGTCCGGCCGAAGTCGTGGCTGTCCGCGGGTATGCCCATCGAGCGGCGGGTCTCGGAGAAGCGGCTGTCTGCCGCCACCACCAGCCTGGTCGTCAGGGTTCGCCCCGCCGACAACCTGACCCGCGACCGCTCCCGGCCCGGCTCGATACCGGTGACGCGCTCGCCGCACATCAGCGCCAGCCTGTCCTGGCCGGCGACGGCGGCGAAGGCGGCGCGCCGGATCAGGTGGTTGGCGACCAGAAAGCCCAGCTGCGGCCGGGTACCGTCTGCATGATCGAGGCGCATGCCGGGCAGGGCATCACCGTCCAGCACCTGGGCATCCCGCAGGGCGTGGACCGACCCTAAGGGTATGCGGTCCCGGATGCCCAGCTTCCCCAGCAGATGGATGCTGTGGTGCGTGAGCGCGATCTCGCGGCCATCAAAGGCCGCATTTTCCAGGCTCTCCGCCTCCTGGGGCTCGACCAGCGCCAGCTTGAGGCCGGTGTTCGCCAGGGACCGGGCAAAGCTGAGGCCCGCCGGTCCGGCGCCGACGATCACGACATCGAAGTTCATGGAGAGGGGGTTGACGTCACGCTGCGCGGTCAGCCAAGGCGCGCATACGGGTTCATGCAGGCTGCCAGATCCTCCAGGCCGTCCGGGTCGAGGAGCGTGATGTGCCTGCGATCGGCCTTGATGAACCCGCTCTTCTGGAAGCGTGCCAGCACCCGGCTTACGGTTTCCGGTGCCAGCCGGAGGTAATTGGCGATGTCCTGGCGGGACATCGCGAGATCGAGCTCGGGTGACTCCCGTTCCCTCTGGCGCTGGCGCGCGGACACCATCACGAGGAATGCCGCAGTCCGCTCCTCGGCAGTGAAGTCTCCAGCCATGCTGGAGTTGCCGAGCATGTCGCGACTCAGCATCCGCAGCATCTGCACCTGGACCTCCGGCAGCTCGTGAATCAGCGACATCAGTTGCGAGTAGGGCAGGATGCAGACGCTGCCGCTGGACAGGGCGATCGCGCTCGACACGTGCCGGTCCGGGTAGATGGCATCGATGCCCATGATGTCGCCTGCGAAGTGGAACGAGCCAATGTGCTCGCGCCCCTCCGCATCGACCGCACAGGTCTTGAAGCTGCCGGTATTCACCACGAATATCGCGCGGAAGGGATCCCCCATGCGAAACAGGTGTTCGCCGGTGCGGAGATGCCGGCTACGACTCACCGCCAGCTCGAATTTCTGGATCGCCACGGCGTCAAGCCGGGCCGGCAGGCATTGCGCCGCAATCGGGCAGGTCCGGCACTGGGATCGCGCGGGATCCGCGCCCGGCGCGTCCTGCCGCTGGCAGTGCTCCTCGCCGACGGCCTTCGGTGTGATGGCGTGATTTGACATTGTCGGCTTGCCCCTGGGTCCTGCTAGGGCGCAGCCGCTCCCTGCACGGCCGCCGGCTTGGGATCGTCGACGAAGATCAGTCTCCACCGCTCGATGAAGTGCGCGAGGATCAGCACGATCAGCAGCCAGGCGTTGATCCCGTGCAGCCGCAGGAAGAAGGCCTGCAAGGCCTCATTGTCCGTGGCAATGGACGAATAGGGGATGAAGCCGAAGGCAACGACCTTGTAGTCGATGAAGCCTGCCAGCGTCACGCCGATCACGGCCTGCAGCAACGTCAGCGGATACAGGACCCACTGCAGAAGCATGGAGGGCCGCTTCCACCAGCGGGGCGGGACGTAGAGCTTGTTGGTCCTGCGCCACCACCAGCGGAACAGCATCACGAGGAATATGACGGTGCCCACCCCCGAGTGGATCATCAGGAGCATCTCCCTGGTTTCCACCGGAAAGCCCCCGAGCCTCCAGCCCGACAGCAGGTTGAAGATGATGATGATCGCCGCTGCCCAGTGCAGGACCTTGGCAACCGTGTAGTTGAATTTCCTGTCTGATGCGGCCATGGGCAGAGATTCCGGATGATCCGGCACCAGACTCCCAGCAGCAGGGCATCTTGGAAATACGTGGAAGCCGAAGGATTCGTGGCGCGTCGCCTGTCCGAGGAGCCTAGCGCCAGGGGATCTCCCGCCACCGGTTGTTGGCATACACGCTGTTGAAGGCCCAAAGGCCCGGGTTGAGGCTCAACGGTATGTGGAACAGCCAGCCCCACCGTCGCCGGATGAGCACGCCATAACTGGCAATGCCGATGAGGACGAGGTATGCCAGTGCGATGGGGAACCAGTCCCGGTAGAAGCCGGCGACGGACATGGCCATGCCCGAGGCGCCGACGATGAAGGCGCCCATGATCCCGCTATATCCCAGGAAATAGCCCCAGGTGTACGGCAACAGGTCGGGGAAGCGCTTGCCGAGCTGGTCGTTCTTCCGCCGCGCGAGGTTCAGGCTGACTGCGCAGCAAAGGACAAACAGCGCAAAAGGCAGGACGACGCCAAGGACTATGCGACCGTTCACGGCCCGGACTTCCCGTTCATCCGATCCGCGACGCCTCGAGCAGCAGCGTCAGGTCCTCCTGCATGGCCTTCGTGGCCGTGCCGGCTGGAAAGCGCAGCAGCACGTTGCCGCGGGGGTCCGCGACGAACACGTCGCCCTCGGCAAACTCACCCAGGGCGGCCAGCACCGCGTCCCGGGAGGTCGCACCATCGGCCAGAACGACCAGCTCCGGATCATCAGTGGCACGAAACTCCCCGGCGGGCGCTCCACGCGTGGCGATGAAGAAGCGCTGGACCCGAACCATCTCCGTGCCAAGCGCCTGCTGGGCCTGGCGCGTCCGGGACAGCGTCTCCCTGCAGGCCTCCTCGCAGTTGCCCTCACCCACGTAGAGCAGCGCCCACCTGCCGGTAAACCTGGCGTCGGCCCCATCCGGCAGGCCCAGGGCCCCGGTCGGCAGAGTGCCCGGCTCGGGCAGCAGGACCCCGTTCAGGGGGCTCACTCCCACGTAGTACAGGATGATCGCGAGGATGACCGGCCCGAGGAACAGCAGGGCCATCCACGGCGGGATGCGCGGCTTGAATGGCAACCTGCCGTCGTTGTCAGCTTCACCTGTCATGAGGGCTACGCACTACGTTCAATGGATTTCATCCCGTGCACGGCAAGCCGGCCGTGAGTCTGCCGGCGCGGGGCCAGGCCGGCAATTGCGGATTGCCGCAACCCCGTGGACGGCCTGTCGGCAGGACGCCGGGCTACCCGGCCCTTGGCGGACAGACGACCTGACGCCGGCTGGCGTCCACCGGCCTGCCGGGGCCCTGGCCGGCGGGAATACCCAGCCGGCTCGCCAGTGGCCGTACCTCGCCATTCCGCCGCCAGTCATAGATGACGCTGAAGGCCTCGACCCGGGTCACGTACTCCCGCGTCTCCCGGTACGGGATGGTCTCGATGAACACGTCGGCAGGCAGGCCGCCGCGCTCGGCCAGCCAGCGCTCAACGGGGGTCGGCCCGGCGTTGTAGGCGGCCGACGCCAGCCACGTGCTGCCCTGGAAGCGCGCGGCCTGCTGGGCCAGGTAGCGCGTCCCCAGCCGGATGTTGGTTTGCGGCTCCAGCAGCATGCTGGTACCGCGCCAGTCCAGGCCCAGCTGGCGAGCCATCTGCTTGCCGGTGCCCGGCAGCAACTGCATCAGGCCCAGGGCATTGGCTTCCGAGCGCACATCGGGCTGCCACGCGCTTTCGGCGCGGATCAGCGCAAATGCCCAGGAGGGGTCCAGGCTGTTCAGCCTCGCCTCCCGCTCGACCGTCTCCCGCTCAGCGAGCGGGAACCGCAGGGCGTAGTGGCGCAGGTCATCGCCGGAGCTGAGTGCGAAGACCACCCGGTCGTGCCAGCCCTGCTCACTGGCCAGGAGCGTCAGTTGCAGGCGGTCGGGTTCGCCCAGGGACGCGCGGGCAAAGTCCCAGGCGCGGGTTGCCTCGATGCGCCAGCCGATGGCGTGCAGTTCCAGGGCGCGGGCCACGTCGGTCCTGGCGCGCAGGGCGGCGGCCCGGCCGGGATCGGCGCCGATCTCCCGCGGGCAGATGGCATAGGGCAAGTCCAGCTGGTCGGCGGCGAGAAAGCCGTGGAAGCTGGCCTCCGTGGCCAGCGTCCCGTACACGGCGCGCGCGTCGCTGTCGCGCCGGACCCCGTCCAGGGCCCGGGCCCGCCAGTACCGGGGCCGCGACGTGTCCGCCAGGGGCGCTGGCAGCCCGTCCGCGACCTTCAGCACGGTCGGCCAGTCCTGGGTCGCCAGGGCCGCCCGTAGCTGCCAGTCCATCAGTTGTTCGCTGCGGCCCGCCACCGGCACCTGCTCGAACCAGGTCTCCGCGTCCGGCCGGTAGGCGACGGCGGCGTGCAGGGCGAGGGACTGCAGGATCGCCACCCGGTCGCCGGCCGTGAAGCTGAAGCGCGGCGCCAGGCGCTCCCAGTCGGCGATGGCGGCCGCCACTTTCGCCCCGGCCTGCCGCTGGAGGGCTCGTGACACGGCCTCCCGGTACGGGTCCCGGTCGGGCCAGGCCGCGGCGGCCTTGAGCGTGCCGGCCGGGTCCGACAGGGCCCGGGCCAGGCGTTCGCCGTCGGCGCGCTGGTCCTCGGGCAGCAATTGGGCGAGATAGCCGGCCAGCCCGGTGTTACCCGCGTCCACCGCGAGGCGCAGGCGCTGCCAGACCAGTTCGTCCGTCAGCCAGCCGCGGCCCCGCGCCGCCGCGACGGGGCCGTCGCAGGCGTCCGGCAGGCTCTGCCCGGTGGGCCAGAGCTGCGTCAGCTCCCCGCGAGCCTCGGCGTCCCGGCCCGTCCCCAGCAGCGCCCGCACGCGCTGGCAGCGGAGGAGCACCGGCGTGGCGTCAGCGGGCTCATCGAACGCCAGGAATCCCGGCCAGTCGCCACGTCTCGCGAGTTCCAGCAGGTAGTCGCGACGGAACTGGCTGCCGAGCTGTGTCGTGGCCTCGGTGGCCAGGAAGCGGCGTGCCGCGCCGGCCTCGAGCGTGGCCAGGTCCTGGCGCAGGCGGGCGTAGTCCAGGTAGGGCGCAAGGACGTAGCCGTCGAGCTCCCGTCGCCGTGCCGCGTGACCGGACGGATCCGTCTTCAGGAGTGCGGCCGCGGACAGGAATGCCTGGCGGTCGGCAACGACGCGTTCCGCGTCGGCATGAACAGCGCCCATTGCCAGCAGGGCTGCGCCGGCAAATCGGACCTTTGCCCGGGCCCGGGCGCGGCTGGCTGGCTTGATGGGCGGCATCGGCGCCAGTCTAGCAACGCACGCTCGACCTGGCCGGCTACCGGCGGGCGCGCAGCCGGTCGTCGGCCACCTTCCGGTCGGCCAGGTCGCGAAGGTCCATGCTCTCCTCGAGGAACGTGTCCGCGCGGATGCCGTTGTGCCGCGACCAGGTCGGGGGATAGATGCCTGCCGGAGGGGTGATGTGATTGACGTCTTCCGCATGCTGCTGGTTCGTGAACCAGAGGAAGGCGGCGAGTCCGATCAGCGGCAGCACGCCGGCGAGCGCCGCCGCCGGTAGCCGGTGCACCCGGCTGGCGATGCGGACGTGCAGGTAGAGGGCCGTGGCGACGACCGCCAGCCCGAGGATCGCCCCGTAGACCCGCATGCGGGACAGGCCGGTGGCAAAGACCGCCACGTCCGTGATCCAGGCCAGCCACAACACTGCCGCCGCCGCCCCGAACGTGACCGCCGCATTGCGGGACCACTGCCACTTCGAGCGGATCGCGCGGCCCAGCAGCACCCAGAGCAGTAGCCAGGCGCCAAGGACCCCGGCGCCGATCAGCAGGGCGCTGGCCGTCGCCAGCGGCACGTTGTCCGGCGAGCCAGTCCAGGCCCGGAAGCCGGCAAAGCCGGCGCCGAGGATGCCGCCGGCGAGGGCCACGCCGTACTCCCGGTGCCGGGAGCGCAGGGACTCGAGATCCGGCCTCTCCGGTGCCAGCCGGTCCGTGGACGCGCGGAGGCGCAGGTGGCTGTGGCCAATCTGGATCTCGCCATCATCCAGGTCGGCCAGGGTCGCGTGCCGCACGCGCTCGCCCTGCAGGATGAGGCCATTCACGGTGCCGAGGTCCGTCACCCGGATGGTGCCGTCAGCGTCCAGGGCCAGTTCGGCATGGCGGGCCGCCGCATAGGGATCATTGACGACGATGTCGCAGGCGACATCCCGGCCGATCACCAGCGGTGGGCCGGCAATGGCCAGCGGCAGGCGCTGGCGCGAAATCATCCGCCGGTGCGCATCGAGCACGTCGACGAGGATCACTGGGTCCATCGCATCGCCCGGAGATAGCGGCCCGCAAAGTCCATCGCGCCCGCGTAGTCCATCCCGCGCAGCGTCACGCTGCTGACGAAGCCCTGGCCCGGATGGTTGAGGCTGACCACGATCATCGTGATGTCGTAGAGGCCGTCGTACATCCGGTAGCTGCGGGCACACAGCGTGACTGCCGCCTTGAAGCGGTCCAGGTTGACGGCGTCGGCCTTGCAGGCAAACGGCGTGACGTGCTGGGGAGATCCCGTGGTCGGCCTGGCCTGGGCGGCGACCTGACGCAATTGCTCACCGAACTGCAGCGGGTGGAGGCCCCGGGCGACCATCACCTGGTGGCTGAACTGGAAATCCCCCATCTGCAACCCCGGCTGGACGAGGACGGATACGCTGGCCCGGCAGTTGACGCTCTGGAGCAGCAGCCCCTTGCTGGGCGGTGCGCCCACCGCGGCGGTGCAGTCGACGAAGGGCGCCAGCTCCCCCGGCAAGGCATAGCCTGCCGACGCCTGGGCGGGGAATACGCCGGGCAGGGCCGCCAGGACGGCCGCCTGATGGGCCCGCAGCTGACGGGCCACTTCCTTGCGGGTGTCCCCGGGAGCGAGGGGGTTGCTGGCCAGTTCCAATAGTGGTGCGACGAACTCCGCCGGGACCAGGAAGCTGATGAGCTGGCCCTGGGTGGAGATCGAGACATTGATGCCAAACACGCGCCCCTTGCTGTCCACCGCCGGGCCACCCGACATCCCGGGGTTCATGGGCCCGGCGAAATGCAGTTTCGAGCCGTACTCGTTGTCGAGGCGGCCGTTGGCGATGCCCTCCGTGATGACGAGGCCAAGGAGCAGCGGGTAACCAACGGCGTAGGCCCGGTCGCCTTTCGGTGGAATCGACGTGCGCAGCTTGAGCGGCGGAATCTCCAGCCCTTCGGCGCGGATCAACGCCAGGTCGCGCACCACATCGATGGCCAGGATCGTCAACTTGCCGGCCTGGCCGTCGTCGGCGTGGTACTCCAGCCGGTAGTCCCCGGGGTAGAGCGCGGCGCGTGCGATGACGTGGTAGTTGGTCACCAGCAGCCCGCCAGGGGCCGCTGCAAAGGCACTGCCGTGAAAGGCCTCCGAGCGGTTCGTGCCGTAGAAGCCGCGCACCTGGACGACCGAGCCCCGCACGCGATCCAGCATGCGCTGGCCGGCGGCGGAGACCGGGCCGAGGTCGATCTCGGGTTCCTCGGCGGCGTCGGGCCCGGCTGGCGGTGGCCCGGTGTCGGCCACGCCGGCCGCGGGCCCGGCAGTTACCGGAGCCGCGTCCGCCGGCGGTGCATCGGCCACCACTTCCTGGGCGCCTGCCGGCATCTGGGCCGCCCACGCAGCGGCAAGGCACAGGACTCTGAGCAGGGCGGGCATGGCACTAGTCTCGCACGGCGCCAGCGGGCGGCAGATCCCGCCGTGCCGCGGTACCAGACCCGCGGAGGATTGCCGGTGGTGTTACGGGTGCAGGCCCGACGGTCCCGGGGGATTGCCAAGCAGGGTGCGGAACAGGGTCGAATCCTGGGCGTTCACGGCGCCGTTGCAGTTGAGGTCCGCCGCGTTATAGGTCGGTCCGGCGCTGGGTTGACCAAGCTGGGCCTGGAACAGCGTCGAGTCCTGTGCGTTGGTCGCCCCGTTGTTGTTCAGGTCGCCGTCGCAGCGGTTGCCGTAGCCGTCGCCGTCCGAGTCGCACTGGTTGGCGTTCGCCACCAGCGAGCAGTTGTCCAGGTTGTCCGGAGCCCGGTCCGCATCGGCATCGGGCAGCAGCTGCCAGGCCAGGGCGTAATCCCAGTCGAAGCTCCCGGTCCCCGTCACCCGCAGTGCGTACTGGGCGTTGGCAGGGATCACGAGCCAGAGGTTCTCGGTGTTCTCGAGGGCGCTGGCCGAGCTCGCGACCACGCTGCCCCCGTTGCCGAGATTGATCAGCTCCACGTTCAGGTCCCGGAGCGTGGCGGTGCCATCGAAGTCGTTGCCTGCCGGACCGGCGATGTCCAGGTTCCAGGCCAGGGTCGCGGTCAGTAGCGCGGGCTGGGCCTGGACCGGCAGCGGGTAGGTTGCGGTGGAATTGCTGCCGCCCTGGCCGCCGAAATGCGGGTCGTAGTCGAAGCCCCGCGTGGCGACGCTGGCCGCGTTCCCGTCTTCCGCGCTGGCCTGCTCGCCACCGGCGATGATCCGGTAGCTGTTCCGGACGTTCAGCTGTCCCGCCCCGTAGCGCCGGTCGAGGCCATTGGCCGCCTGGTTGGCCGGCGTGCCGCGGTAAGCCGCGAGGTTGGCCGGTGTCTGGTTGTGGGTCATGCGGTCCGCACCGGCCATCAGGGCCGCCTTGATCACCTCGGAGCGCTCGGCATTCCGCACGAGCACGCCGGCCCGCGTCGTGACGCTTTCCGACACCAGGTCCGAGGACCATGCCGGGTTGGTGTTGCCGGCCTGGACCAGCAGCGCGGCGGCGGCCGCCACGCGGGGCGTTGCGCTGAGCGTGGAATCCACCGGGTCGACGATGTCCGGCCGCGTGCGGCCAGCGATGTAGGTGCTGTCCATGCCAGCGGAGCCCAGCAGTTGCAACCCGTCGCTGCGCCCGACCGCAATGGCGTTGTAGGCACTGCTGAGCAGGCCCAGGTTGCTGCCCGTGATGCCGTCGCCGTTGTCCACGGCCACTACCTGGATGGCCTCGTCGGTCTCGACCAGCCAGTCGAGGCGGCGCAGGACGAAGGTGTCGAAGCTGGAGGCCGTGCCCACCCAGCTGTGGTTGGTGATGCGGCTCGTGGCAGGCTCCGGCGCAGGGCCACCCGCAACGGGCCCGGTCTGCAGGAAGCCGCCGCCAAGCCAGTTACCGGCCGAGAAGGCCCCGATGCTGGCGATGGCCGGCGCGATCGACGTCGAGGCACCGTAGAAATCGCGGCCAACTGCCGTCGCATAGGGCGAGCTGAGCCCGGCGGGCGCATTGGACTCGTTGGCGATGGCCTTGCCGGCAAATTCACCGTCCAGGGTGTCCGGCATCCAGGCGGGCGGGCCGCCCTCCGTGGTGGGCGTCTCGACCTGGGTCACGACCACGTCCGTTCCGGTCGGGATCGATGCGCCGAGCTCCTGCTGCAGGCGCGAGTAGCCGATGTCGTTGCGGTACGCCAAACCGTTGACCGGCGAGGCCAGGGTCAGCGGGAAGGAAACGACGGGAACGTCCGGCACGGGTGGCGGCGTCACGGCAAAGGTGCGGGTGACCTGGGGCGCGGGCAGGTAGGTGCCGTCGCCGGCCTGGTCGGCGGCCACGGTGCAGGGGCCGGTGGTGAGCAGGCTGAGGGTGTTGCCGCTGACCGTGCACACCGGGGCGGTCAGGGAGCTGAAGGTCACCGCCAGGCCGGAGCTGGCCGTGGCGCTGAGCGCGACGGGCCCGCTGTCGACGGCCCGGTCGGCCAGGGTGCCGAAGGTGAGGGTCTGGGGCAGCAGGGCCGGCGTCACGGCAAAGGTGCGGGTGACCTGGGGCGCGGGCAGGTAGGTGCCGTCG
>CAZTGY010000011.1:13882-19771 GCA_964613445.1 uncultured Chromatiaceae bacterium
GCCCGCTGTCGACGGCCCGGTCGGCCAGGGTGCCGAAGGTGAGGGTCTGGGGCAGTGTGGCAGTGCCGTAGGTCGCCACGTAATTGCCGGGCAGTCCGGTGAAGACCGCATAGGAGATGCCCTTGATGGTCTGGGTAGTCCAGGTCACCGGGTTCCCGCCCCGGGTCAGGGCCGTGATTGGGCCCGTCGTCGCGTTGGCGGGCAGGAGCACCTGCGCCTCCGGCGTCGCGTTGCCGACGCTGGCGCCGAGGGCTACCGAGAAGGACAGCGTGTTACCGCTCCAGGCCAGTGCGCCAAACGACGACCCATTGCGCCCGTCCAGCCAGTCCAGCATCTGGGCGGCCGTGATCACCGGCACGGCGCGGGCCTGGGCCGCGGCGACGATGGCGGCGGAACCTGCTGCCGCGATGCCGTTGCCGGCATCCGTGTGCATGTTGACGGTAATGACCCCGTACCACCCGTTCGGGCCGATGGCGTTGTCCAGCAGGGTGGTGATGTGCAGCGGGATGTCGAATTCCGACTCGTCCGTGATCTGGGTGGTGGCCTGGAAGACGTCCACCATGGCGCCGTCCCGGGTGGTGAAGCGCATCGGCATTCCGGACCCGGTGAAGAATCCCGGCCGGTTCTGGATCCAGGCTGGCGGCCAGTAGTAGAAGTTGGTGTCCAGGCGGATGCCGTAGCCGACCGATACGCCGGCCTGGCTGTCGTAGTCACTCCACGGAATGCAGTGGGTGCGGTTGGTGCGCGGCGCCGGCACGCCGGGGAAGTTGTCCCCGAAGGTCGCGAGCTGTGGCTCGAAGAAGTCCTGCAGGGAGACGGGATCGTCTGCGGTCCAGTCGCCGCAGTTGGTCGTGACGTGCGTGCCGATCTCGAAGCCCTGGGCCACGAACGCCGAGGCCGCGGCGTTCGTGATCAAAGTGTTCGGATAGATGTAGGAAGTGCCGCGCACGCACTCCCAGTCCGCCACGCTGCAGTTGGCCGGGCTGCTGGCGAGGTAGGTGTTGAAGCGTCCCGTGGTGCCATTGGTTGCGTGGTCGTCACCCGTCATGATCACGGCCGCCTTGAGGCCCTTCGGCAGGTACCAGAAGCGGGGCAGCGGCTTCCTGCCCTGGTTCATGGTCAGGATCAGGTTGGCCAGCAGCCGCTGCTGCTCGTCGGCCTGGGGAATTGCGACCTTGTTGAAGTCGATCCAGTCGGGCTGCGGATCGTATGCGGCATTCCCGAAGAAGAGGTTGTACGCGCGGGTCGGGCCGGCCTGGTCGTCGCGCCGCTCTGCGGACCAGGCGGGATTGCCCTGGCGCGTGTAGACCACCGAGCGGGCGAGGTCGTAGGTGAAGGCCGCCGCCTTGCCGGAACCGTAGGTGTTGAGGGTCACGGCCGGAGCAGGGGTCGACGTGGCGGCGGTCGCGTAAAGCGTCGCCAGGCTGGTCGCACCGGCCAGCGTGTAGCGATCTGCGGTGCCGTGGAACTGTATCGTCTGGTTCACGAGGCCTGCCGCCGGTGCAGTGGCCGTGTTCAGGAGCAGGTACGCATTGCCGAGCGTGGCGTTGGCGTCGGCCAGGCCCAGCACCGCGGCGAGCTGCTTGTCAGGCCGCATGGCGATCAGGTTGCCGCCGGTGCTGACCCAGTTCGTGAGCAGGGTCACCTGGGAGGGGTTGAGCGGGAATTCCCCGAGGATGACCACGTCATGGGCGGCCAGCGTCGCTGGCGTCACGAGGGAGATGTCCATGGCGGTGAAGGCATTGAGGCCCTCGGCGCGCAGGATCTCGGCGTAGTAACGACTGAACGGGTTCAGGGTGCTGCTGATCACGAGGATCGGCCCGCCGGGGCCCTCGTTGGGCGGCGGTGGGGGCTCGGCAGCCGTGGTGAAGGACCAGGTGGCGTCGGCTGCGAGGGCATTGCCGGCAGGGTCCTTGATGCGCGGGCCCGAGGCCCCGCCCTTCAGCGTTGCCGTGTAGGCGGTGGACCAGGCCAGCGGCGCGGATGGCGTGAAGGTGGCAACGGCGCCACTGGCGGCCACCGTACCAGCCACGGGCACGGCGCCGGGGCCGGCCAGCGTGAAGGTGGCCGTCGTGACGGTGGCCTGGTCGAGCGCTTCGTCGAAGGTGCCGCTGACCGTGCCGGTCACGCTCACCCCGGTCGCATTGTTCGCCGGTACCGTGGAAACGAGTGCCGGCGGTGAGACGTCGGGGCCGAGCGAGCTGGCAAAGACCGCGTCGACCCAGTAGTTGGACGCCTGGTAGGAGCTGGTCGGGAACGCCGTGGGCGGGCCGTAGTTGTACACGCCGTTCGGGCCGTCCTCGCCGTCAGCGAGGCCACGCAACGGCGACGTCACCGGCGGGGAATTGAAGTAGCTGCCGGTGAATACGTAATAGTTCGGGGTGTGGTACGTCACCACGTAGGTCGTGTTCGCCGTCACGGCCACGGGCGCCGCCAGTGCAGCTTCCTTCCAGCCCGAGCCTGCCGGCGAGCCGAAGTCCACGGTGGCCAGCAGGACGCCGGCCCCGGTCCAGAGACGGCCGCTGTACGGCCCGGTGCCCGACGCGCTCTTGTAGAAGCGAATGGCAGTGATGTAGCCGCCGGTTGAGGTCCGGAACTTCATGCCCAGCTGGAGGGGCGAGCCATCGTTGGCATTGACGTTCTCTGGCGTCGACGTGCCGGGGAACACTGTGCAGGGACAGTTGGCGCCCGCCGCGGTGATCGTCACGCTGGGCCCGGGGTTCTCGAGGTTGGCGCTGTCGTCCGTGGCCCGCACACGGATCTGCAGGGTGCCGGTCGTGACCGGCGTGAAGCTGAAGCTCCAGCTGCTGGTCCCGGATGCGGGCTGCCACGTGGCGCCGCCATCCACCGACACCTCGACGCCGGCGACCACGCCACCTGTATCACTGGCCGTACCGGTGACGTTGACGGTTCCAGGCACCGTGGCGCCGGGCAACGGGGTATTGATGACCGTCACCGGGGCCGTCGTGTCCGTCGAGGCCGAGGCGGGCACCATGCCCGCGGCCAGGGTGCCGGGCTGTGCCCCCATGTCGGCCAGCAGGTTCACGGTTGCCTGCTGCATGCGGAGGTCCGTTGGGGCCGAGCCGCGGTCGTGGACGTCGTCGAGGCCCCACGACCACTGGATCGTGCCGGCGCCGAACACCAGCGCCCCGCCCGGGTGCCGGTAGAGCGTCAGGTGATGGGTAGCGGTGCCGGGGGCATAGGTGGAGCCGTAGTCCTGCAGGTACTGCGGCACGCTGACCGTCGTCGCTGACAGGCGGATCAGGCCGGCCGGCCGGTCCGGGCCGAGCGCGTCCTCGTCCCATTCGTAGCCGAGCGATTCCGGCGCCAGGGTGGCCGTCTGGCCCGTCGTCAAGCTGGCCACCGAAGTATTCCGCCAGAAGCGCATGGCGGCCCGGTCCGCCGGCACCTCGATTGCGGCTCCACAACAGTTGACCGTGAACAGCTGGCCCGTCAGGGAGTTTTCCGCCTGGGGACCCTGGGGATTGAACGGCCGCGGATCGCGCCACGTTCCCGTCCAGGTGGCGGCGTCGGGGTCGATCTTCGCGCCGGCATGGGTCTCCTTGTAGGAGACCAGCGTGCGGGCCGGCGTCGAGGCGCCGTCGATCGAAGGCTCCAGCCGCGTCTTCCAGAACACCTCGTTGCCGCTGAAGAACGCCAGGTTGACGCCAGCCGCGCGGGCGGCTTCGACGTTCGCCCGCTGGGGACCCGACCAGTACTCGTCGTGCCCGACGGAGAGGAATGTCTCGTGCTCCAGAAGTTCGCCGCCCCGCCGGTGGGTGTCGATCCCGGTGGTGTAACTGACGTCGTAACCGTTCCGCTCGAGCCAGCGCAGCATCGGGAACTCGGAATTGAAGACCCAGTCCTCGGGTGCATTCGCCCGGGTGCTGAAGGGGCGGTTGTAGCCGACCTTGTAGGCGCGGGCCGGACTCGTTCCCGGGCCGCCGGTGTACAGGCTGTTGCCGCCCCACGCGTTGTAGGCCTGCCAGGTGGTATCCGCAGTCTGGAACAGGAGGTCGCTGCCGCCGGTGTCATCCCGCACGACGAAGACCACGTGGGATTCGCGGCCGTTCTCCGGATCCTCCCTCACCAGCTGCGCCACGTAGATGCCGGAAGTCTGGTTCGTGGGAATGGCCCAGGTGGCCGAGACGCTCCAGTTGCCGCAGTCGATGAGCCCGCTGGCAGGTTCCGTCAGGCAGTTCGGCTGGTTCTGGGGCAACGAGGCCGAGGGCTGGACGGTTGCGACCTTGCGAGCGCCGTTACCCGAATACCAGCCGAGCCGATAGATGTCGACGCGGTAGTTCGTGGCGGGCGTGTCGATCTTGAATCGGGCCAGTTCACCGGGGGCGTAGCTGATGTCCGTGGCGTATCCCTGGATGGACGCGTCGCCCGCGCCGCTGACATCCCACACCAGAGGCGGAGTGCCGGGCAGCAGGTTCTCGCGCGTGACCGGATTGCCCGCGGGCGCTGCCGAGATGCTGAAGCCCATCGTCACCGGTGTGGCCGGGGAGTAGCTGCCGCTGCCCGGTTGCGCGGCTTGCAGCGTGCAGGTGCCGGTGGCGACCAGCGTTACCGCCGGTCCGCTCGTGGTACACGTGGCGGGCGTCTGGGTGCTGAGCGTGACAGGCAGTCCCGACGACGCACTCACCGATGGCGCGAAGGGGCCGGTGGCCAGGGCCTGCTCGGGAATGGCGGGAAAGGTGATCGACTGTGCCAGCTGCGCATGGGCCGGAAACGCCGTGCACGCGAGGACGAGCAGGCTCGCCAGCCAGTGGCCGGGCCCGGGAGTGGTCCATTGTCCGCACTTGGTGGCGGGGCGGGCGTGCTGGCTACGGATCGCTGTCACTCTTGTTCAGGCTCTTTATCTGGAAGTGATCAGGAAAAAACATTATAGGAACTGCACGTCGTCAGTCACGGTAGCGCCGCACAGTGCCGACGTGCCGGATATGCCGCTGAACATAAGGCGTCGCCGTGCCAGGCCGAGAACGCCGGCACCTGAGATGAACAGCCAGGCCGCCGCCGGCACCGGCACGACTCCTGCCGTGAACTGGACGTCGCGGAAATAGTTGGCGCAGTTGAAGCTCGACGTGGGGAAATTGCCCGGAGACCCGTACACGCCGTTTGCATCGGCGGGCCCGGTGCAGGTGCCGAGGCTGGAACCCGCGATGGACGAGAGGCTGCCGTTGACGATGGGGTCCTTGAGGCCCTGGTAGGTGTAGACGTAATAGCCGAGGGTGTTCACCGAGACGGTGTAGGTGGTGTTGGCCGTGATGGCCAGCGGCGTTGCCAGGAGCTGCTCCTGCCAGCCGCCGCCCGCCGTCTCGCCCACGAAGCTGACGGAGGCGAGCAACGTCCCGGTCGCCGACCAGATGTTGCCCGTGTGGGAGTTGTCGACGCAGGCTTCGCTGTCAGCCCGCCAGTAGCGGATGGCGGTGATGATCCCGTCGACGGAACTCTGGAACTGCATCCCCAGCTCGTAGGGCACGCCATCGTTGGCATCGGTGGCCGGAGGACCAGCGCCGCCGACGGGCGTTTGCGTGGTATGGATGGTCGCGGCCGCGGCGGGCCCGCCGAATCCCGCGAGGCACAGTGCGCCAGCGAGCAAGGCAGAACCGAGGAACCGGATCCGGACGATCGGCATCGACATGGCTGGGCTTTCCGAGACGACGGGTCGCGATCGCCATAGTCGACTGCTCCAGCCCCGACCCCACGTCTTAATCTACAGCTGGCTGAGCAGATTTATATTTACTTAAGAAAAGTGTACGCCCGATCCCCCATGAAGACATGGGCCAATGGTCGAAATGTGATCACGATCACAGATTCCCGGACTGTCGGGGTTTTGAACAGGATTCCAGGTTCGCTGCGGCGCTTCCGCCGGGGCCGGCGGTG
>CAZTGY010000012.1:0-15817 GCA_964613445.1 uncultured Chromatiaceae bacterium
TCCCGGTTGGAGCCGAAGTCCTCGGGTAAACGCAGGGCCCGTGGGACTACGTCTGGGAACGTGACGGTGGCGCCGCGCGCTGCTGCGCCGAGCGCGCCCATGGCAAGCAGCAGGTGACGGCGGCTCAGCATCACCAGTCCTCGTGCACGGCGCGGAGCGGGCTGATGCCCGTCGCGCGCCGGCCCGCGAGCGCGGCCGTCGCCGTGGCGCAAAGGAGGAGCGCCAGGCTCAGGCCGGCGATCAGCCCGGCGGGGGCCGCGAAGTCCATCGTCCAGTGGAACGACTGGCGGTTGACGACGCGGATCAGCACCAGCGACACGAGCAGGCCGGTGACGAGGCCCACCAGCAGCGCGTGGCCCGTGGCGAGCGCACCCTCCAGCGCGAAGACCCGCAGCACCTGGCCGCGGGTGACGCCCACGTGGCGAAGCATGCCGAACTCCCGGGTGCGGGCGACGGCCTGGGCCGCGAAGGTGGCGGCAACGCCGACCATGCCAATCAGGATGGCCGCGATCTCCAGCACGTAGGTCACTGCGAAGCTGCGGTCGAAGATCCGCAGGCTCAGCGCGCGGATCTCACCCGTGGCATTGAACTCCACGGCCTCGCCGGAGGGCACGCTGGCCTGCAGGTCGCGGATCACGTCGTCGGCGGCCACGCCGGCCTTCAGCCACAATGCCGCCTCCGTGCGGGTCGTGTCGCCGGTGAGCTCCTCGTAATCCGACTGGCGCAGGAGCACCGAGCCGAACTGGCGGGCGTAGTCGCGCCACACGCCGGCCACGGTGAAGACCTGATCGCGTCCGGCGAGCGGCAGGGTGAGCGGCTGCCCGGGCCGCGCGCCGTAGAGATCCACCATCGCCTCGGACACCCAGGCCGGTCGCGCGCCCGGCGGCAGCGGCGCCTCTGCCCCGACCAGCGGCAGCAGCTCGGCGGCGCGGGCGGCATCCACCGGCCGTGCTATGACCGCCACCGCCGCCCGGTCCGGGGCCAGCGCCACGCCGGTGATGCGGGACAGCTCGACGCGTGCGACTCCCGGGTGGCCGGCAATGAGGCGCAGGTCTTCGGGTGAGAAATACGTGTCCGTGGCGAACTGGCCGATGCGCGCGTAGACATCTGCCGGCAGGACACGCACCAGCCAGTGCTCCAGCGAGCCGCGAAAGCTGGCGACCATCGTGCCCATCGCGACCATCAGGCCGAAGCTCGCCACGATGCCGGCCATGCCGATGGCGGCACCGCCCGGCGCCCGCGCGAGCCGGTTCGCGGCGAGCAGCAGCATGGGAAGGCGCACGCCGAGTGGCGAGCCCGCCAGCCAGCGGGCCACGGGCCGGAACGCCAGCGCTGCCAGCCGCGGCTGCAGGGCGATCACGCCGACCAGCAGGCAGCCGATCGCCGCGTAGGCGGCCAGCGAGATGCCGCCCACTGGCGGCAGCCAGACGAGCGCCGCGGCGGCAGCGATCAGCAGCAGCGCGGGCACGCAGCTGCCAAGGGGCCGAAGTGCGTCTTCCTCGGCGCCGGAATGCAGCGCGGGCGCAATCGGCGCGTAGGCCGCCTCCCGGGCCGGCACCAGGCCGCCGGCGAGCGCGGCGAGCACGCCGAGGCCGGCATAGCCGGCGGTCGGTGCCGTGGCCAGCACCAGGCCTGGCCTGAAGGATCCGAAGTAACCGCCACCCAGGTCGCCGCCGAGCGCCGCGATGATGCCGCGCGCGATCAGCGCGCCGGACAGGATGCCAAGCGCGCTGCCCACGACGCCGATCGTGGCCGCCTCCGCGACGAGCAGCCGCTGGAGTTGCCCGGCCGTCACGCCGGCGGCGCGCAGGTAGGCCAGCTGGGGCCGCCGCGCCAGCGTTGCCTGCACCTGCAGGGAGAACACGAGGAAGCTGCCCGTGAACAGCGCGACGAGGGCGAGGACATTGAGATTGACCCGGTACGCGCGCGAGAGGGTGGCGAGGCGCGCTTCGCCCGCGTCCGGGCCGGCCAGCATGACGCCGGCCGGCAGTGGCAGGGTCGTGCGCAGTGATTCCGCTGTCACGCCGGGCTCGAGCCGCAGGTCGATGCGCGTCAGCCGGCCCAATCGCCCGAGCCGCCACTGGGCGAAGCCCAGGTCCATCACGCCGAGCAGGCGCCCGGGCCGCGTCCCCGGCAGGCCGCCACGCACGCGCAGCTTCACCCGGCGGTCGCCGGCCTGCACCTCGAGCTCATCGCCCGGCCGTACGCCGAAGTGCTCCAGCGCGGCGGGCGAGAGGAAGATGCCGTCGGCGAACAGGGCGAAGCGGGACTCCGGCTCCCCGTCGTCACCCACCGTCGCGCCCGACGGGACGTCCGGCATCAAGCCGGGGGTGACCCACCCGGCCCGCAACGCGTCCACGCCCAGGATGGGCAGCCTGGCGTCTTTCCCGGGCACGAGCACGTCGGTCGCCAGCACCGGGCTGGCCAGCGCCACGCCGGGATGCGCGGCGACGCGCGCGAAGAGCTGCTCGTCGAAGCCCCCGCGCGGGCCCTCGACGGCCGCATCCGCCTCGCCATTCACCGCCCGCAGGGCGGCGTTGAACTCCGCCAGCGCGGCGGCATTGATGAGGCTCACCGCGTAGCCGAGCGACACGCCGACGGCGATGGCCAGCACCTGCACGAACGTGCGGAGCGCGTTCGCGCGCGCGTGCCCGGCGCCGACGTGCCACCAGAGCCAGGTCATGGCCCGCCCGTGGCCCGCAGCCGGCCGTGGTCGAGCTCCAGCACCCGGTCAGTGCGCGCGGCGGCGATGGCGGAGTGGGTGACCAGGACGCCGGCAGCCCCCGCGGCGCGGACCTCGTGGCCGAGCAGGGACAGCACGGTGCCCGCGGTGTCCGGGTCCAGGTTGCCGGTCGGCTCGTCCGCCAGCACGAGCGCGGGGCGGTGCACCAGCGCGCGGGCCACCGCGACCCGCTGCAGCTCGCCGCCGGACAGCTCCCGGGGCGCGCTGCCCAGCCGGTCTCCCAGGCCGACCGCGCGCAGCATCGATCCGGTGCGGGCCCGACGCTCCCCCACGCCGACGCCGAGCAGCACCAGGGGCAGCTCCACGTTCTGGGCCACCGTCAGGTGCGGCAGGATGTGGAAGGACTGGAAGACGAAGCCCACCCGGGCGCGGCGCAGCCTGGTGCGCCCATCGTCGTCGAGGGCCATCAGGTCCGTGCCGCCGATGCGAACGGTGCCGCGGTCCGGAGTCTCCAGCCCGGCGATCAGGTTGAGGAGGGTGGACTTGCCTGAGCCGGATTCGCCGACGATGGCGACGAACTCGCCAGGCATCACCGAGAAGGACAGGCCGTCGAGCACCTGCCGGCTGCCGAAGCGCCGCGCGAGCCCGTCGACGGCGAGGCACTCGAGGGCAGCCCCGGGAGGCGTCATTCCTCAGTGCCGGAGGGGCTGGTCCGGCGCCTCGTCCGGCTCCGCCGCTGGAGCAGCAGCCTCGGCGCCGGCTTCCGCGTCCGCGTCCGCCTCCGGCGCGGCGTCGTCCGTGGCGTCCACAGGCTCGTCATCCGTGATCTCGAGGAGCGTGGCGGGCAGCTGCTTCGCCGCCTTGGCGCCGAGCTTGCGGATCTCGTCGGCGCGGCGGACCAGGTTGCCGCGGCCCGTGTGGAGCCTGCTCACGGCGGAATCCAGCGCCTCACCGGCGCTCTTGAACTGCTTCGTGACCTTCTCGAGCTCGACCACGAAGCGGACGAACTCGTCGTGCATCCGGCCCGCCTGCTCGGCAATCTTCATCACGTTGCGGTTCTGGCGCTCCAGGCGCCAGACGCTCTCCACGACCCGGGCCGTGGCCATGAGCGTGGTGGGACTGACCAGCACCACGTTCTTGCGCCAGGCAGCCTCGTAAAGGCCGGGATCCGCCTGCAGGGCGGCCATGAACGCCGGTTCCACCGGCACGAACATCAGCACGAAATCCAGGGACTCCAGGCCATACAGGGCCGGGTAATTCTTCTCGCTGAGGTCCTTGATGTGGGTCCGGAAGGAGACGAGGTGCTGCTGGAGGGCGGCCTCCCGCGCCTCGTCGTCCGCCGCGCTGGCGAAGCGCTCGTAGGCCACCAGCGACACCTTGGAATCCACGATCAGGTTGCGGTTGGGCGGCAGGCAGACCCGCACGTCGGGCTGCTGGCGGCTGCCGTCCGGGGCGAGGAGGCTCTCCTGGACGAAGTACTCCCGGTCACGGACCAGGCCGGACATCTCCAGCACGCGCTCCAGGATGATCTCGCCCCAGGTGCCCTGGGTCTTGGCCTCGCCCTTCAGCGCCGTGGTCAGGTTCTTGGTGTCCTGGCTCACCTGCTGGTTCAGCTCCATGAGCCGCTTCAGTTCGTCCTTGAGCGACCGGCGTTCGCTGGTCTCGCTCAAGTGGGTGTCCTCGATCTTCTTCTGGAAGTCCTTCAGCCGCTCCCGGAAGGGATTGAGCAGCTCGTTCAGCTTCGATTCGTTGGTGGCGGTGAACTTGGCCGTCTTCTCGTCGAGGATCTGGCTGGCCAGGGACTTGAAGGTGTCGGTGAAGCGCTTCTCCGTCTCGGCCACGAGCGCGTTCAGCCGCGCGTCGTTCTCCGCCTTGCTCTTCGCGGCGGCCTCCAGCCGGGCCTCCAGCTCGCTGATGCGCGCGGCGCGCTCCTCCAGCATCCCGGTGAGCAACCGGGCCCGATCCCGCTCCTGGCCTTCGGCTTCCACCTGGGCCAGCCGCAGCTGCTGCAGCTGGTGCTCCTGCGACCGGGCGCGCTCCTCGTAGACGACCTTCTGGCGGTTGCCCAGCAGCCAGCCCACGACCGCGCCGACGAGCAGGGCGAGGAGGCTGAAGGCGAGGGTGGCGAGGGCCGGGTCGTCCATGGCCCAGTGTAGCCGCCCCGCTACTGGTTCTGGCAGCCCCTGCCCACCGGGGTATACCCGACGATGATGTCCTCGCCGTTCACTTCGTAGTGGATTTCGCAGTTGGCCCGGTCCGGTTCCACGTAGACCCAGTGCCCGTTGGGCAGCGTGTAGGTCTTCTCCTGCCAGCCCACCGTGCTCGCGTGGCTGCCCGGCCGCCGCACCACGTCGCGGACCACCGCGATGTCCAGGCCGAGTGCCGAGTCCCCGTACTCCCGGAGGGTTGGCACCTGGGAGCTGCTGCACGCCGCCGGGCCGGCGATCAGCAGGAGCAGGGCACAGTTGCGCAAGGCGAATTTCCTCAGTCGTCCACGGCCAGGGCCACGGACGGAGCGCCGTCGAACAGCGCGGGGTAGGTCAGCACGGCCGCGACCGGCATGCCGGGGAAGTTCAGCGACGTGCGCAGGACGTTGCCGAACCGGTCCCCGCCGAGCTGGTCGAGGCGGACCTGGAAGACATCGTGCATGCCGGCGATCGCATTCATGCCGGGAACCCGGTTCATGACCCTGCTGAGGCGCCCCCCCTCGCCGGTGAATGTCCCCGGATCGACCACTCTTCGGCTTTCGGCAAAGTTGTTGGCACCCTCGATCGGCAGGTCGAACCGCTGCTTGCCCTGGGCCGCACCGCCCGATGCCCAGGTGGCACCGTAGTTCACGATACGGTCATAGGTATAACCGAAGGTAGCAGCGATGCCGGAGTACGCAAAGCCGTCGCTGAACTCGCCGCCACCCACCTTGGCGGCCGCGCCGCCTGCAACCCCGGAGGCGACGATGCGGCCGGCGCTCCAGGAATTGCCGAATGCGGCACCGACGGCCCCAAAGCCGGCGCCGGCGACGGCCCCGACCGCGAGGCCGCGGAGGTCCCCCATCACGATTCCCCCGGCCACGGCCCCGCCCGCGATCGCGCCGACGGTTCCGGCGCCGACCGCGGTCGCGGCTGGGGTCGACGCCAGGTACCACTGGCTGGCGGCCCCGCCCGTGTAGAACCCGGCCACCGCCGCGAGGATCTCGCGCCCGTAGTTCTCGACCACGCGCCGGACCAGGCTGCCGATGCCGCTGATGAGCCGCCTGAAGAACTTGCCGATGCGGCCGAGGAAGAACCCGCTGGGATCGACCAGGGACGTCGGGTTGGCTGCCACGTAGGCGTACCGGTTCAGCGACTGGGGGTGGAGAAGGCTCCCCAGCACGGGATCCGGCGCCAGCATGGCGCCGAGCAGCGGATCCTGGAGGCGCCCGTTCATGTGGATGAGTCGCACGTTGTCGAGGTGCTCGTGGCCCGTGAAGCCGCGCCCGGTAAAGCGGCTCTCCGACGCGAGGAGATCGGCCGGGTCGGCGGTCCAGTCGGGATTGCGGCGCTTGCCGAAGGCATCGAACCTCTGGACCAGTGACTGGCGGCCGCCACCGACGACGCGACTCAGCACGTCCACGCTGCCCTGGTGGTCACGGTGGATCAGGTACGCATCGAAGAGCGGCGGGTTGGACTGCTCGACCTGGGAATAGACGGCCTCGCCATTGGCGAACACCGTGGAGCGATACCGGCGCTCCGTGCCGCGGATCTCGACCTCGAAGTGAGGGCCGATGTACCAGGTGGTAAGGGTGCCGCCCCCCGTCTTCGCGACCTGCCGGACACGCTGCCGGTCGGGGCCATAGTCGAATTCGGCATAGTCGCCGGTCCCGTACTCGATGCGCTTCGGCAGGGGAAATGGATGCCAGGTGATGGGCTTGCCTGCCCTTGCCGACATGTTCCCATTGGCGTCATAGGCGTAGCTTCGGCTGCCGGCCGGCCCACCCGTCACGGCGGTGACCGCGCCGGGGTGTGAACTGCCGTAACTGTAGGTGCCCACGTCGGACTTTGAGCGTATCCGGCCGCCGAGGTCATAGGCCATCGCGAGGGTCAGCGTGCCATTCAGCCGGGCACTCTGCAGCCGGTTCTCCTCGTCGTAGGTGAATTCCTCGGTGAGCCCCTGGCCGGCGTCCCGGCGCTGCCGGAGATTCCCGACCTTGTCCCACACGTATGTGTAGTCCTGACGCTGGGAGCCGAGACCAGGGCCCGTTCGTATGGCCTTGAGGCGCGTGCTGGCCCGGTCGTAGTCCCGCTGTTCGTCGATGGTCGTGTAGCTTCCAAGGCTCACCACACGCTCCCGGCCGAGCGCATCCTGCCCCTTCACGTCGTACAGGTGCAGCCACATGTTTCCGCCGGCCATGACGTCCTGGTCTATCGCGTCCAGGTGGCCAGCGTCGTAGCGGAAACCAAGATAGAGGCGGGCGCCATTCACCGTGGCCGGATAGATCATCGACGTGACCCGGCCCAGATCGTCCCAGCCGTAGCTGGTCACGTGGGACTCGCCGTCAACCGTGGTGGTCACCGCCGTGCGGCGTCCCAGGGAGTCGTAGGCGTACTGTTCGGTGAACCCGGCCGGATTGGCGCCGACCGGGGCAGTAACGCGGCTCGGCAGCCCGAGGAGCGGGCCTGCGTCCTGGTGGTACTCCCAGGTGGTGGTTCCCTGCCCCGAATCGTCGCGGCGGGCCAGCCTGCCCAGCTGGTCGTAGCTGAAGCTGATGACATTGGCAGGCGTCGCCGCGTCCCGCTGTGCAACGAGCTCGCCGAAGGCGTTGTACTCGGATATCCGCCGGCCGCTGTCCGGGGAGTCGACGGCGGTCGGCAGGCCACGCTCGTCATAGCTCAGTGTGGTCCGGGACCCGTTGGGGTCCGTGATGGTGGCGAGCTCGCCGAACGCCGTGTAGCTGTAGCTCGCGGTCCCGCCGGCCGGCGAGGTGACGTGGAGCAGGCGGCCTTCCGCATCAAGCGTCCGCGTGCTGGTCCGGTTCTCGGCATCCCGCACGGTGCGGGTAAGGACGTTGGAGTTCCACCGTGTGCTGGCGCTGCCGCCCGCCTCGGCGGCCGGCCGGTCCTCGGCGCGCCTGTCACCGCGAAGGTCATACCGGTTCTCCACCCAGTACTGGGCCTCACCGTTGACGTACGGCACCGTCTCGCGGGCGATGCGGCCGAGCGCATCGTACTCCGTGAGTTGACGGCGGGTCTGGCCGGCGACAAGGCTGGACTCCTGGCCTACCGTTCGCCCATAGCCGTCGTGCACCGTCGTCGCGACGTAGCCGTCGGTCCTCTCCGCCCGCAACTGGTATTCCCCGCGGTTGCTGAAGCAGCCTCCCGAGCACCTGCTGTAGCTCCAGGTCGTGCCCGGGCCGTCGGGGCGCGCCTCCTGGCGTAGCCGTGCAAACTCGTCCCAGGTCCAGCGGGTGACGAGGCCGCGTGGCGACCTGCGCGAGGTCTCCACGTCGAGGCCGTGGTTCCAGCCGGACCGGACCACCGGGCCCGACTGCCCGGCGACCAGCGCCGTCTCCGTCACGGGCCGATTGCTCCAGGAGAAATAGGTCCACGTGGTGCGGCGCTCCGGTGCCGAGAGGTCCGCAGGAGCACGGCTGAGCTCGGTCAGCTGGCCGAGGTTGTTCCAGGTACTGGTGCTCACCACTTGCCGGGCCAGCGGGCCAGGAGCCCCCGTGGTCTCGGTCAGCTGACGGCAGCTGGCGGATGACCACGTATATTGAGTGGTGCGGGTCGAGCCGCTGGCCGACGATATGTCCCGCGTGGTGTCCACCCGCAGTGGCAGGCCAAGGCAGTACTGCGCCAGCCGCGCTGTGTCGTCGTAGACGCTCGTCACCGTGGTGTTGAAGACGGTGGTCGATGCCGGTGACGACACGGTCGTCGCCTCCCGGACAGGCGCGCCATGATTGAAGTCCCAGGTCAGCGTCCGCCGGGTGGTTCTCGCGAGCTGGCCCAGGCCGCCGCCGTCGGGATCCGCCTCGAATTCCTCCAGCGTCTCCGCCTGCAGGTAGGGAAAGTGGTAATCCCCGGCGGCATCGCCGGCGGCGGCCGGCTGGGCCCTGGAGCTCCAGGCGGGATTGCGTTCGACGAGCTTGCGGCCGTCGCTACGCTGGGTGGTCACGAGATCCTGCGCGCCGATGAAGGGGAAGTCCTGGCGGAACGTTACCTCGTTGAAGACGGCCACCCCGTGCAGGGCGGCATACCGGGAGTCGGTCGCCCGGATCTTCTCGAAGCCGAGGAAGCCCCGCCCCAGCCGGCTAACGCGGCCGTTCCAGTAGGCATAGCGGGTGGTGTAGGTGCCGCCGGTGCCGTCGTTCGCCGTGAAAGCCGTGACCACGGGGAGTGCGCCGCCGCGCAGGAGGTACTCGCCAGAGCCGCCCGCCGTCCCGGCAGCCGTGTAGCCGGCGAAGGAGCCGAGTGCCTGGTAAGCGGGCTGGAAGACGTTGCCGAGGCCATCCGCCGCCCCGACCAGCAGGTCGGGGCGCGGGCCGCTGTGCCTGCGCACCTGCCACCGTCCCGTCCCCTCCGTGAAGACCAGGTCGGCAAGGCCGTCGCCTGTGACGTCCGCGGGCACCAGTCGCGCGGTACCGCCGGGAGCCGGCACGCCGGTGAGGTCGAAGTACCGGGCGGCGTCCGCGTTGCTGAAGGCTGGCCCGGAACCGCCGCCGGCGAGATGCACGCGCCAGGTCCCCGCATCGAGGTACCGCAGCAGGTCGTCCCGCCCGTCACCGTCCACGTCCAGGGACCGGACCACCTGCCCGATGCCGGTGGCAAAGCCCGTGGCTTCCGGCGGGGCGAGGCCGTTGCCCAGGCTGCGCCGCGTCTGCCAGCCGAGGGTGCGATCACGGTAGGCAAGGTCGGTCAGGCCATCGCCATTCAGGTCGAGTACCACCGCATCGAAGGCGGCCGGGGTCGTGAACAGGGACTGGAACCCGGTGCCCGTCGAGAGGAATCCCTCGTAGTACGACGGTGGTCCGGTGAGGTTCAACGTGCCCCGCAAGATCAGCAGGTCCTGCCGTCCGTCCCCGTCGAAGTCGGGTGCTCCACCGGCGCCTGCCAGCATGGGAAGCAGGGTCGCCCCGCCAGTGCCAGTGGTGCCCACCCCGGTGGTCAGCTCGGGTCCGAAGCCGGAGCCGGTGTTCTTCCGGATGCGCACGACGTAGTCGCGGGCGTAGACCAGGTCGTCAAGCCCGTCGCCATCCACGTCAGCGACCAGTGGCGCTGGCACCGTGTCACTGGTCAGCCCGGTGTTGACTGCGGGAAGAAAGGCACCGGCCCCGGTGGACCGGTGCACAAACCAGGTTGCCGGCGAACCGGGACCCTGGGCCAGAAGATCCCGGCGCCCGTCGCCGTCGAACTCGAGAGCGCGCCCGGTGCCATGGCGTGCAACCCCCGTGTTGAGGGGATTCCCGGCGTACACTCCTGGCACCGCCGGGCTTGCCAGCCGGACGTGCCAACGAACGGTGCCGCCTGCATTCACCGGGATGTAGAGGTCTGCGTCACCGTCGCCATCGTGATCCGCGAAGACGGCCTCTCCCGCCAGCGGATCCGTGGGCCCGGTGACCGCGGCGTCGAAGCCGGTCACGCCGGCCTGCCAGCTGAACACCGTCGGTGGCAGGCACTCGGTCGGCCCGCACTGCTCGATGCTGGCGAGCCTGCTCCGGCCACTGCCGGTGCCGGTGCCGTAGGCCAGCGCGTAGCGGTGAACCAGCCCGAAGCCCGCGCCACCGTCGAACTCGTAGCGGATCGAACTGAGCCGCTGCAGCCGCTGCCAGGTAGCGCCCCAGCGATGAATCTGCCTCTGGTCCTCGGTCGGCCGCGCTTCGTAGCCGAACACGATGCGGAATCGCGCTCCCGATCCGGCTGCATCCCCCGTCCAGCGGATCTCGCCGGGCAGGGCTTCGCCGGTGGCCTGGTCATCGATCCAGGTGTAGGAGATCTGGTTCGAGAACTTGTCGCTGACCTGGTTGATCGTCCACTCGCGGACTTCTGCGGCGGTGCCCGCGGCTTCGATCTGTGAGTCCGCATCGTTGCCATAGTGCCAGGTCAGTCCGTCCGGGTGCTGGACCTCGAAGCTGGCCGGGCCGGAGGCCTGCCGGCCGCGCGAGACCACGCGCTTCAGGTCATTGACCTCAGTGCGGTACTCGGCCCCGTCTGACCCGTAAGTGCCCGCAACCAGGACGAGCGGCTGGCCATCGAGGCAGAAGCGGTCTCCGCCGGCGAACCGCACGCCCTGGGCCTGGCCATCCACCGCGATCGTGAGCGGACAGCGGGTCACGCGCGACAGGCCGGTGACGGTGAAGCCCACGCCCGCAAGTCCGTCGCCATCGTGGCTGGCATAGCGCAGGCCGATGCCGGGCCGCAGGCCGCCGCGGCCGGCGGCGACGTTGATGGGCACGGCATAGGTGGCGGCACCTGCCGGATCCACGCCGAACCCGGCCGCCAGCCGGCCGACGGCCGTGGCCCCGGCGCCAGCCGAACTGGCGAGCGCGCCAAGCAGCAGGACTGCGATTCCTGGCGCGGCCAGACTGGACCAGCGGCGGTTGGCACATACGGGACGAGCGAGGCCGGGTTGCTGCATGACTGCCTCCGGGGGCGGTGACTGGTTGCGGAGGCGTATGAGAGCAATCCCGTCCCGTCGGGCGCGACGCGCAAAACCCCTGCTTTGCGCTGGAATGACCGGTCCCGGCGAGAATCGGCGCAAAGACCTGGGTTATTCTTCCGGCCCGCCCCGACAGGCCCGGACAATGCACAGAACGCGCACCCCGTCGATAACGAAGTTCCTGAAGTACGGCTTCGGGGGGCTCGTCCTGGCCATGGTCGTCATCATGGGCGGCTGGCTGGCATGGTCGAAAGCCAACGAAGCTGCCCCCGCCCCGGAGGCCATCGCGGCGCTCAGGTCCGACGACAGCGTGGTGGTCGAGGAAGGCGAGTTCATCGTCTTCCGGCCAGCCGGCGCGATGCCTGAAACGGGCGTGATCGTCTACCCGGGAGCCGGCTGCGACGTGCGCGGCTATTCCCCCGTGCTGCGCAGGCTGGCGGCGCGGGGCTATCTCGTCGTCGCCGTTCCCATGCCCCTCAACATGGCCATCTTCGGCATCAACCGCGCCGACGACGTGCGCGCCGCATTCCCCGACGTGCAGCGCTGGGTGATCGCGGGCCACTCCATGGGCGGTGCCATGGCGGCGCGCTATGCCCATCGGCATCCGGGCGACCTGGCCGGGCTGATCATCTGGGACTCCCGTCCCGCCGAGAGCGACACGCTCGTCGACCTCAGGTACCCGGTGTGGCACATCCACCGGGCCACGGCCGACGGCCGTCCGCCGGAGAAGTTCGAGAAGTACCGCAACCTCTTTCCCGCCACCAGTACCTGGGTGCCGCTCCCGGGCGGCATCCACATGCAGTTCGGCTCCTTCGTCGGCGGCACCTACGAGGAAGAGTGGACGGCGACGATTACCCGCGAGGAACAGCAGGACCTGGTGGTCACGGGCACGCTGAACGCCCTGCTCGCAATGTCGAAGTGAGTCGCGGCTGAAGCCGCTCCTACGCGCGGGTGGCGAAGAAGCCGCCTCGCGAACGGCGGAAGCGGACGGTGACGTACTCGGCGTGGATCAGCCAGCGCCAGTCACGCTGGTCGTTGTCCTTGCACGCCACCACCCGGGCCAGGGCGACCAGCGGCTCGCAGTCCACCTTGATCACCTTGGTTACGGGCAGCGCGCTGTTCGCCACGAAGAGCAGTCCGTGCAGCGACAGGTCCCGGGTCTCGCCCGGGAACGGTCCCTGGCCCGGCCAGCCGGTGAAGTAGGTGAGCCCGATCCGGCGCGGGACGCGGCTGATGGCCCGCTGGCCGGAGTCGAGCCGCTCGCGCACCGCGGGCGCAAGGGGCGAGTTGCAGGTGGTGCAGGTTGCCGTCGAGTGGATCCGGCCGGCGAACCCGTGGGCGGCGCCACAGAAGGGGCAGGCGGGTGCCGGCGGCGGCTCGACGGGCGCAGGCTCCGCCGCTTCCCGCGGCCTGGCGGCGACTGACTTCCAGGCCTCGTCATAGGCGGCCCGCCTTGCCGGGTCGCTCAGCACGGCGTAGGCCTCGTTGATCAGCGTGGCTGTGTAGTGGTCGCCACCCAGGTCCGGGTGCCGGCGCAGCTTCATCATCAGTGTCCGGTAGCTGGACTGGATGATTTCCTCCGGCGCATCCGGCTGGACGTGCAGGATGCGGTACAGGTTGCGCCGGTTCTCCATGGTGCGGAAAAGGTTAAATGGCCTGCGCGCTGTGGTCTGTGCCGGGGGTCAAGGATAGCGCCGGAAGCCAGCCACCAGGCCGTTTTTCCCCGGTTTGGCGCCCTGCGGCGGACGCGTCCGCCGGCCAGAATCGCCTCCGAGCGGGAAGTGGCGTATGGTGGCGCATGGTTCCCTCAAGCGCCCCCGCCCGCAAGCCCAACCCCCTGGACGACGAGCCGTTCACGCTCAAGTCCATCGCCAAGTCCGAGGCGCCGGCCGGTGCCGACACCGAGAACTGGCATCGCTACGTGATCACCCAGGGGCACAACACCATCGTGGGCCAGTTGCAGGGCAGCCGTGCGAACACCGAACGGGCCGTCATGGAGATCATCGACCGGCTCAACGAGCGCCGCCGCGGCAAGACCGGCCGCGTGCAGTTGAGCCCGGGACGCAAGAAGAAGGGCGCCACGCCCCCACCGTCCGACGATTGAGTCGTCCCGCCCTACGCCCTCTGGCCGGCAGATTCCGGCTCCGCTGACTTTGACTCCGGTGCCTTGGCTGGCTGCCTGGCCATCGTGTCCCGCAGGGCGAAGCGGAACCAGAGCGTGCCGATGCCGCCCGAGATGAAGTTGGCGCTCGCCGCGGCGATGAAGATGCCGATGATGCCGAAGAAGTGCGACAGCACCCAGGCCAGCGGCGCGTACACCGCGATGGTCCTCGACATGGATACCCACATGGCGGCCATCGGCTTGCCCAGCGCATTCAACGCGCCGTTCACGGTCATGCCGCAGCCGAGAGCCATGTAGCTGAGCGGTACGATGTGCATGTGCAGGAGCGCGGTCTCCTTCGCCGTGCCCTCGAGGCCGAACAGGCCGGTGATCAGGCCGCCGAAGATCTGCATGAAGATGGCTACCCCGACGCCGTACATCAGCGAGAAGCGGTAGGCGAAGTTCACGCCTTCCTTCACCCGATCCAGGCGCTTGGCGCCGAAGTTCTGGCCCACGAAGGGCGTCATGGCCGCCGAGAGCGCCATCATGGCGAGGACGGTCAGTCCCTCGAGCCGCGACGCCATGCCAAAGCCGGCCACGGACTCGGGGCCATAGCTCGCGATCTGGCTGGTGATGAACGCGGTCGTGACCGGGGCCACCAGGCTGCTCGTCAGCGACGGCAGGCCCACGTGCAGTATCCGGCGCCAGGAGTCCATGAGCTTGTCGAGTGCGAGATGGTGGAAATCCACCAGCTTCTCGCGGTACATGACGAAGAATGCCGAGGCGCACATCGTGATCGCGTTGGACAGTACGCCGCCGAGCGCCGCGCCCTCGATCTCCATCCGCGGGAAGCCGAAGAGGCCGAAAATGAGTATCGGATCGATGATCACGTTCAGCACGGCAGCCGTGGTCATGATCATTGCCGGGCGCTTGGCATCGCCCGATGCCCGCAGCACCGAGTTCGCGATCATGGGCGCCACCAGGAATATGCCTCCCCAGTAATAGATGTGCATGTAGCGGTGGATGAAAGGCAGTACCTTCTCGTCCGCTCCCAGCAGCCTGAACAGCGGGTCGATGGTGTTCAGGCCGATGATCAGGACGACCACGCCGCAGATCACGCCCAGCATCATTGCGTGAGCCGTGATGCGCTTTACCTCGTCCCGGTTTCCGGAACCGAAGAGCCGGGACACCACCGCCGACGTGCCGACGCCCAGTGACATGGCGATGGCGCCGACGATGAAGCTGACGGGAAAGGTGAAGCTGACCGCCGCCAGCTGTTCCGTGCTCACGCGGGCGACGAAGAAGGCCCCCGCCACGTTGTTCACCACGATGGCCGCCATGCCGAGCATCATCGGCAGCATCAGGGAGAAGATGGCGGTGCTTACGGGGCCCTCGGTGAGTCGGGCGCCCTTGCCTTGGGGTGGTTTCATGGAGATACCGATCGCGGCTGAAGCCGCTCCTACGGGGCGTCGACGCCCGCAATGCAGAGGTATTTGATCTCGAGGTAGTCCTCGATGCCGTACTTGGAACCCTCACGGCCGTTGCCGGATTCCTTGATGCCGCCGAAGGGAGCGACTTCCGTGGAGATGAGGCCCGTGTTCAGGCCCACGATGCCGTACTCCAGCGCTTCCGGAACCCGCCAGCTGCGGCCGAGATCCCGGGTGTAGACGTACGCCGCAAGGCCGAACTCCGTGTCGTTGGCGAGGCGGATCGCCTCATCCTCGGTGCTGAAGCGGAACAGCGGTGCCAGCGGGCCGAAGGTCTCCTCCCGCGCCACCCGCATCCCGGGCGTGACGCCGGCCAGCACGGTGGGCTCGAAGAAGGTCCTGCCCAGCGCATGGCGCTTGCCGCCCGTGAGCACCCGGGCGCCGTGGGCCACCGCATCCGCAATGTGCTCCTCCACCTTGGCGACGGCGGCTGCGTCGATCAGCGGCCCCTGGTCCTGCTCGCCCTTGAGGCCATCCCCCACCCGAAGCCGGGCCACTGCGTCGGCCAGCTTGCGGGCAAAGGCATCGTGCACGCCGTCCTGCACGAGCAGGCGGTTGGCGCATACGCAGGTCTGGCCTGAGTTCCGGTACTTGCTGACGATGGCGCCTGCCACGGCGGCGTCCAGGTCAGCATCGTCGAAGACGATGAACGGGGCGTTGCCGCCGAGTTCCATGGAGACCTTCTTCACGGTCGCTGCACACTGGGCGAGGAGCAGCTTGCCGGTGGCGGTGGAGCCGGTGAACGTCAGCTTGCGTACCAGCGGGTTGGCGGTCATCTCGCCGCCGATGGCGCGTGCGTTGCCGGTGACCACGTTGACGACGCCGGCGGGAATCCCGGCGCGCTCAGCGAGCTCCGCCAGCGCCAGCGCGGAGCAGGGCGTCTGGGAGGCGGGCTTGATCACGATGGTGCAGCCCGCC
>CAZTGY010000012.1:15827-19136 GCA_964613445.1 uncultured Chromatiaceae bacterium
CATCGCCGACGGGAAGTTCCACGGCGTTATCGCCGCGACGACGCCCACCGGCTGCTTGAGGACGATGACGCGCCGGTCCTTCGCAAAACCGGGGATCACGTCGCCGTACACGCGCTTCGCCTCCTCGCTGAACCAGTCGAGGAAGCTGGCCGAGTAGGCGATCTCGCCGCGGGATTCCGCCAGGGGCTTGCCCTGCTCGGCGGTCATGATGCGGGCCAGGTCGTCCTGGTTGGCGAGCAGCAGGTCATGGAGCTTGCGCAGGAGCGCCGCCCGTTCCTTTGCCGTGCGTGCGCGCCAGGCCGGCAGGGCCGCATTGGCAGCCTCGATGGCGGCGCGCGCCTCCGTGGCGCCGCAATCGGGGACCGTGCCCAGGAGCTCGCCCGAGGCCGGGTTCGTGACCGCGACCGTGCCGCCGCCCGACGCGGCGATCCATTGTCCCGCGACGTAGGCACGGGTGCGCAGCAGCCTGGTGTCGGTGAGTTCCAGCATGGGCTCGTGCCATGATACGGCAAGGAGATTGATGCGATGAAACTGGCAAGCGTCCGCGACGGGGGCACCCTCACCTGGGGACTGATCGAGGCCCTGGAACAGGTGCCGGATGCCGGCGTGCGGCTGGCAACGCCCGGCTTGCGTACGCGGTATCCCGACTTGCGCAGCGTGCTGGCGGCGGACGTGCTCCGGGACATCCTCCAGGCACTGTCGTTGGCGCCGCTCCGGCCCGCCGCCGGCCTCCGGTTTGCACCGGCCATCCCGGACCCGTCGCGGATCCTCTGCGTGGGCATCAATTACCTGGAGCACATTCATGAAATGGGCCGGGAGAGGCCGGACTATCCGACGCTCTTCACCCGCTTTCCCGACACCCTCGTGGGCCACGGCGAGGCCATCGTCCGGCCGCGGATCTCCACCCAGTTCGACTACGAGGGCGAACTGGCGATCGTCATCGGCAAGACCGCCCGGCACGTCAGCGCCGCGCAGGCACTGGAGCACGTGGCGGGCTATACGTGCTTTCTCGACGGCTCCGTCCGGGACTGGCAGCGGCACACCACCCAGTTCACCCCCGGCAAGAACTTCCCTGCCACCGGGGGTTGCGGCCCGTGGCTCGTTACGACCGACGAAATTCCCGACCCGGCCGCACTGCGCCTGGAGACGCGGGTGAATGGCGAGGTGCTGCAGGCGGCGCCCGTCAGCGACCTGTGCTTCGGGGTGCCCCGCATCATCGAGTACTGTTCCAGCTTCTGTGCGCTGAACCCGGGTGACATCATTGCCACCGGCACGCCGAGCGGGGTCGGCTTTGCCCGAAAGCCCCCGCGCTGGCTCGCGCCCGGCGACACGGTGGAAGTGGAAATCAGTGGCATCGGTGTACTCCGGCACAATGTCGTGGACGAGGCAGCATCATGAACGGCAACAACAACATCCTTCCGGCGATTGCGCTGGCCCTCGGCATCGTGGCGGCCGGTTACCTCATCGGAGAAGCGCTGGTGCAGGCCCGCTCCAGCCAGCGCGCCGTGTCGGTACGCGGCCTGGCGGAGCGCGAAGTGCCCGCCAACCTGGCCCTCTGGCCCATCGTGTTCACCGTCACGTCCAATGAGCTCGGCGACCTGCAGCGCAAGGTCGATGATGGCGTCGCGAAGGTACGCGCATTCCTGGCCGGCGATTTTCCCGCCGACCAGATCAGCGTGTCGGCGCCCCGCGTGCAGGACCGGGAGGCACAGGGCATGCGGGGCGACGGGCGCCCCCTCGACCGCTACACCGCCGAGGTCACGGTCACGGTGCGGACCGACAAGATCGACGTCGTCAGGAAGGCGATCCAGCGCAGTGGCGAGCTGGTCAAGCAGGGCGTCGCCATCATTCGCAGCTATGAATACAACACCCAGTACCTGTTCACGGACCTCGAGAAGGTCAAGCCCGCGATGATTGCCGAGGCGACGAAGGACGCGCGCCGCGCGGCCGAGCAGTTCGCCAAGGACTCCGGCAGCACGGTCGGCGCCATCCGGACCGCCCAGCAGGGCTTGTTTTCCATCGAGGACCGGGACCAGTTTTCCCCGGAATTCAAGAAGGTGCGAGTGGTCACGACGGTGGATTATTACCTGAGCGACTGATACCGGCTGGCATCTCCCGTTGCCGGCGCACAACGCGGTGGATGCCGGAGGCCGGGCAGTGCTAGGCTCACGGAACCAGAACAAGAGTCCGGACGCGGAACGGACTGGACGAGGGTTGGGCAGTGCAGGATCAGGCGACGTTGCAGGCGATCCAGCTCGTGAGCCGGCGGGAGAATGTCCGGCTGACGACGACGGATCACCGGTTGCTCCGGGAACTGGCCAGGCAGGCGACTGAAGAATCCCGACGCGACTACTGGCCCCAGATCTGGGGTGACTTCGCCGACCATTTCGATCCCCGCTGACCGACACCGCTTTATCAACCGGCTGGCGCGCGGATTGCATCCGCGCCAACGGATGGAGGGCGAGCGCAGTGAAAATGACGGAGACTCATCTGCTGAGCCTCGATCGCGACAAGGCGGGCGAGCGCCTGGCGTTGCGACGGGCCTACCTCACGGGATGCGTGGTCAGGACGGAATTGATCGAGCACAGCCGGCTCGTCCGGGTCGTGGACTATTCCGAGACCTACCGGGACGGCTGCTACGAGATCGCCGTCGCCGTCACCAGGGCGACGGGCTAGGCTTCGCGCTTCCAGCCCTTCAGGTACTGGTCCCAGTTCCGCTCGACGATGTCGAAGGACTCCGGGGCGAGCCTCGCCAGCAGGTCCCGGTTGCGTTCGGGATAGACCTGCGGCCCGCCCTCTTCGGGCAGCTGCCGCGTGGCATCGATCACGATCTTGCTGCTCATCGGCCGCTTCGGTGAGCTCGGGTCCAGCGCCATGCCACGCGCTTCCTTGATGATCTCGGCGCCCGGGTACGGTTGCCAGCGCGCGCCGACCGCCTGCATCACCTCGGTGCGATTGAGCACGTCCACGTCCTTGTCCACCACGATGCACGCCTTGGTGATCGGCACGAAGGTGGCGATCTTCTTCCCGGCCTCCAGCCCCTGCTTTGCGCCCGTCTTGTCGATGGACAGGATGCCGATACCGGTCCATTCCACGGGCGAGTGGAAGGCGACGGCATTGGGAATGGACTTCTTGAGCCGATAGAACGAGAACGCCTCGAGGGGCGCCGTGCAGAACCCCCGCGTGACGCCGGTGAACTGGTTCAGGATCCAGGGCTGCTTGCGGTGCGTGATGCAGGTGACCTCCATCACGAAGTTCTGCTCCTTCTTGAGGCCGAGATAGCCGTACATCTCGCCGAAGGGGCCCTCG
>CAZTGY010000012.1:19146-19398 GCA_964613445.1 uncultured Chromatiaceae bacterium
GGCTGCATCTGGTCGAGCAGCACCTCGCCCTCGATGACCAGCTCGGCGTTCGCGGGTATCAGCATGTCGTTCGTCTCGCACTTGACGACGTCCACCGCCTTGTTGCGGAAGCCGCCCGCGATCGCGAGCTCATCGGCACCGCTCTTGGACACCACGGACGAGCTGATGAACCAGCCAATCGGATCGTTGCCCATCACCAGCGCGATTGGGCAGCGCTTCTCGCCGCGCTCGATCTTCTTCATGAACATCTTC
>CAZTGY010000013.1:0-19102 GCA_964613445.1 uncultured Chromatiaceae bacterium
CAGGGCCTGGCGCCGGTCGGCCAGGGTTTCAGTCAGGCTGGTGTGCCACATGGGAGCGCTCCTCTGCGGGTCGCGAACGGGTGACTCAGTGCCCGGGGCTGACGACGCGGCTGGCGGCCGTGGCCGGATCCGCGGACAGCAACGCCGGGAATTCCTTCTCGGCCCGGCGCCGGTACTCGCCCGGGAGCTCGTCGAGTGAATTCAGCTTGGCACCGCCTGCGTGCCAGACCACGTGGCCGGGACGGTCGCCCATGTCGAGCCACTTCAGCCAGGGCATGTGCACGGTCGAGCCGAAGACGACGGGCACGCTCGCCAGCTTGTCGTCGAGGAAGTCCTTCTGGCTCGCGAACATGGTTTGCTGCTGCCAGCGCGGCGGCGGCAGGCCGGGCGGATAGCGCGTCCAGTTGTGCAGCCAGACCATGTCGCGGACGAAGGTCCAGTCGAGCACGAGGGGATCCTCGGGAAGCTGGTCCAGGAGCCGGGTGAAGCGGATGCCCTTGACCGAGAAATTGAAGCCGCGCCCGGGGCCGCCGCCCTGGACGGCGGGTGGCACCGCGTTGGTCGCCTTCGTCCAGGGATTGCGGAACTCGGACAACATGGCGCCCGTGTTCACGTCACGGAAGAACGTGACCGTGTTGCCCGTGAGCTCGAAGGCGCCACCGGGCAGGTGCTGCATCCAGTAGAGCTCCATGCCCTCGAACTTGACGAGAGGGCGCGGGTTCTCGCCCGGCACGACACCGAAGATCGTGCCGTCGTACCACCAGGGCACGTCGCGCTCCTCGAGGCTGGCCGTCATCCGCACCAGCGCGCGCAGGTTGGTGGCCGGCAGGGCAAGGTCCGGCGCCCGGGGGGGCAGCGCACCCGCCACCCGGGGCAGCGCATCGCTGGCGGCCCCGAGGGCCAGGATACCGGTGCCGACGTTCAGGGCACCGAGGGTGAAGGACCGGCGGGAAAGTGGGGCCGTCAACGCATTTTGCTCCGAATTTTTGCGCCCGCAGGCGGATTTTTCAGGCACTCTGCCACATCCGGATGAAGGAGTCGCCATGCATCGCGTACTGGTCCTCGGCGCCGGCAAGATCGGGTCCCTGATTGCAGGACTGCTCGAGGAATCCGGTGACTACGCCGTCACGCTGGCCGATTCACGGCCGGGCGCGGCCGCCGAAGTGTCCGCCGCCCACCACCAGGCCGGCGGCGGCGGTGGCATCCAGGCACTCGACCTCGATGCCACGCACCTGGGCGACCTGGAGGCGGCACTGCGGAGCCACCGGATCGACGCCGTGGTGTCGAGCCTGCCCTACTACTGCAACGAACTGGTGGCGCGCGCTGCGCGGGATACCGGCTGCCACTACTTCGACCTGACCGAGGACGTGCGCTCGGCCAGTGCCGTGCTCGGCATCGCCAACGGTGCCACCACGGCCTTCGCCCCGCAGTGCGGGCTGGCCCCCGGCTTCATCAGCATCGCCGCCGCGGAACTGATCCGGCACTTCCAGAGCGTGCGCACGGTGAAACTGCGGGTGGGCGCCCTCCCCCAGCACCCCAACAACGTCCTCAAGTACTCGCTGACCTGGTCCACCGAGGGGCTCATCAACGAATACGGCAACCTGTGCCTCTCCGTCGTCAACGGCGAGCCCCAGCACGTGCAGCCGCTGGAGGGGCTGGAGGAGATCGAGATCGACGGCACCCTGTACGAGGCGTTCAACACGTCCGGAGGCTTAGGCTCGCTGGCCGACAGCTTCGGCTCCGGCGTGGAGTCCATGGACTACAAGACCATCCGCTATCCCGGCCACTGCGACCAGATGCGCCTGCTAATGAACGGCCTGAAGCTGAACCATGACCGCGGGACCCTGAAGCGGATCCTCGAGAACTCCGTGCCCCAGACCCTTCAGGACGTGGTGATCGTGTACGCCGCGGTGACGGGCCTGCAGGAGGGCGAGCTCCGGGAGGAGAACTACGTGAACAAGGTCTACCCCCAGGTCATCGGCGGCCGCCTCTGGTCCGCCATCCAGATCACGACCGCCGGCGGGATCTGCGCCGTGCTCGATCTCGTGCTCCGCCACCCGGAGCAGTACCGGGGCTTCGTGCGCCAGGAGCAGTTCCCGCTCAATGAGGTGCTGGCGAACCGCTTCGGCCGCTACTACAGCGACGGCGCCGGCAAGGAAGTGTCGTCCCGGATCATCGCCGCGGGCAGCCGCGGCCAGCAGCGACTCCGCACGAGGTGAGCGGCCATGCGTGAAATCCTCGACTCACTGGGACTGTCGGACCTCAATCCCGGCACCATGTCCGCCTCCGGCTGGCACCCGACCAAGGGCCGCGAGCGGCTCGATTCGCTGAACCCGGCCACGGGCGCCACCCTGGCCAGCGTGGCCGCGGCCAGCGAGCAGGACTACGAGCAGGTCATCAGCAGCGCAGTCATAGCCGGCACCGCGTGGCGCGAGTTGCCCGCGCCGCGCCGGGGCGAGGCCGTCCGGCTCATCGGCGAAGCGTTGCGCCGGCACAAGCACGCCCTTGGCAGCCTGGTCACCCTGGAAGTCGGCAAGATCAAGGCCGAAGGCGATGGCGAGGTCCAGGAGATGATCGACATCGCCGACTACGCGGTGGGCCTGTCGCGCATGCTGGGCGGCAGGACCCTGCCCTCGGAGCGGCCCAGTCACCGGCTGTACGAACAGTGGCACCCGCTGGGCGTCGTCGGAGTGATCAGCGCGTTCAATTTCCCGGTGGCCGTCTGGTCGTGGAACGCATTCATCGCCGCCGTGTGCGGCAACGTGACGGTGTGGAAGCCGTCGCCGAAAGCACCCTTGTCGGGCGTGGCCGTGCAACGCCTGTGCAACGATGCCCTCGAGGCCAATGGCTTCCCCCCGGCGTTCTTCCTGTTCAACACCGGCGATGTGTCGCTCGCCACGCGGTTCGTGGACGACGCACGCGTGGACCTGATGTCCTTCACCGGCTCCTCGGCCGTGGGCGCCGGCGTTGCGTCCCGGGTTGCCAGGCGCTTCGGACGCAGCCTGCTCGAACTCGGCGGCAACAACGCCATCATCGTCGACGAGCATGCGAACCTGGACCTGGCGATACCCGCCATCCTGTTCGGCGCCGTCGGCACGGCCGGCCAGCGCTGCACGTCGACGCGCCGTCTTCTGGTGCACCAGAGCAGGCTGGACGAACTCACCACCCGCCTCGTCGCTGCCTACCGGCAGGTGCCAATCGGCGACCCGCTCAAGGCGGGCACCCTCATGGGGCCGCTGATCGACGCCCACGCCGTCGAGCGCTACCAGCAGGTGCTCGGCGAACTGAAGGAGCACGGCGCCCGCGTGCTCTGCGGCGGCAAGGTGCGCAAGGGACCCGGGAACTTCGTGGAGCCCACCATCGTGATGGCCGAGAACGAGTGGCCCACGGTCCGGCACGAGACCTTCGCGCCGATCCTCTACGTCATTCCCTGCGCGGACCTGGACGAGGCCATCGCGAAGCAGAACGCCGTGCCCCAGGGCCTGTCGTCAGCCATCTTCACCGACCGCCTGCAGAGCGCGGAGCGCTTCCTGAGCCACGCCGGCAGCGACTGCGGGATCGCCAACGTGAACATCGGCACGTCCGGCGCGGAGATCGGCGGGGCCTTCGGCGGCGAGAAGGAGACCGGCGGTGGCCGGGAGGCCGGTTCGGACTCCTGGAAGGCCTACATGCGGCGGCAGACGGTCACGATCAACTACGGCTCCACGCTGCCCCTCGCCCAGGGCATCGATTTCTCGCCCGGCGCACCCCGCCAGTAGGAGCGGCTTCAGCCGCGACCCGCCTCAGACCACATCCCCCGGCGCAAACCGGCAACTCCCGGCCCCGTCGGCCAGCTCGATCTGCAGCGTGGGATGGCCGATGCGGAACTCCGCCTCGAGCTCGCCGGCAACGCGCCGGAGGAAGTCGTCCCCGGGGTGGCCGGACTCCATCACCAGATGGGCGGTCAATGCCGTCTCGGTGGTGCTCATGCCCCAGACGTGCAGGTCGTGCACGTCGCGCACGCCCGGCTGTTGCCGCAGGTAGGCCATGACCTCCGTCGCGTCGATGCCCGCGGGGACCGCATGCAGGGACAACCGCAGTGACTCGCGGAACAGGCCCAGGGTGCCGACGAGGATGACCGCGGCAATCACCAGGCTCACCGCAGGATCGAGCCAGAGCCAGCCCGTCACTATGATGCCGATGCCGGCGACCACCACCCCCACGGAGACCGCGGCATCCGCGACCATGTGGAGGTACGCACCCCGCATGTTCATGTCGTCCTGCCGGCCCTTGCTCAGCAGATACGCGGTGACCAGGTTGATGACGACCCCCACCAGGGCCACGCTGATCATGGTCAGCTCGCCGACGGGCACCGGTTCGACCAGCCGGCGAATGGCCTCCCAGGAGATGCCGCCGACCGCCACGACCAGGAGCATGGCGTTGGCAAAGGCCGCGACGATCGTGGACGCGCGCAGGCCGTAGGTGAAGCGCAGGGACGGCAGGCGCCTGGCCAGGTTGACGGCCCACCAGGCTGCAAGCAGGCCCAGCACGTCGCTGAAATTGTGCCCGGCGTCGGCGAGCAGCGAGAGCGAATCCGACCACAGGCCAAACCCGGCTTCCACGGCCACGAAGGCCAGGTTGAGCGTCACGCCTACGGCAAACGCGCGGCTGGTTGCATCCACCGGGCCGTGGGCATGCCCGTGGCCATGGCCGTGAGCGTGATCATGGTCGTGATCGTGGTCGTGGTCGTGGTCGTGGGGACTGGCGTTCATCGGATTAGGCTAGCACGGCGGCGGCTTCGGGCAGCAGTCTAGCCAGTCCGCGGACTCAAGCGTGCGCAGCGTGTCGCCAGCCAGATCGCCGCGACGGCCGCGAACTGGGCGCCGATGAAGCCAGGAACACCGGACGGCGCAATCCCCGCAAACGTGTCCGTGAGCATGCGGGCGAGCGTCACCGCCGGATTCGCGAATGACGTGGAGGCCGTGAACCAGTACGCCGCCAGGATGTAAAGGCCGACACCCGACGGCAGCGCTTCCGGCCTGTGGCGCAGGCAGAGCAGGATCGTGCCGAGCAGCCCGGCGGTTGCCACGAACTCGCTGAGCCACTGGGCCGGGCCGGCACGAACGTGGGACGACACCTGAAGCAGGCGCTCGGCAAACATCGCGTGTGCGGCCAGCACGCCCGAGACGGCGCCGCAAAGCTGGGCCACGACGTAGCGGCCCGTCACGCCCCAGGCCTGCCGTCCCTGGAGTCCCAGCAGAATGGTGACAGCCGGATTGAACTGCGCTCCCGACACGGGTCCCAGAGTGACGATCAGTACGTAGAGCCCGGCACCGGTCGCCAGGCTGTTGGCGAGCAGCGCGATGGCGTCATTCCCGCCGGACAGGCGCTCCCCCATGATCCCCGAGCCCACCACCACGGCCAGCAGCAGCGCGGTGCCGAGCAATTCCGCGATGACCTTAGCCTTCATCGACCCGCGTCTTGCCGAGCTCGCCAAGTTGCTTGCGTAATGACGTCCTGTCGAGAGAACTGATTTTCAGGTTCACGAAGATCCTGATCCGGTTCTCGAGTTCGCGAAACACCTTGCGGAAGGCCAGCCACTTCTCGGTGTCGGTGCCCTCCACCGCCGCCGGGTCCTCGACGCCCCAGTGGGCCGTCATCGGCTGGCCGGGCCAGAAGGGGCACTGCTCTCCGGCAGCGTTGTCGCAGACGGTGAAGACGAAATCCAGTTGGGGCGCCCCGGGCGCCGCGAACTCGTCCCAGCTCTTGCTGCGCAGGCCCTCGGTGGGGAGCTGCATGTGCTCGAGGAGTGCGAGCGCCAGCGGGTTGACCCGGCCGGTGGGCCGGCTCCCGGCGCTGTAGCCGGTGAAGCGCCCCTTGCCCCAGTGATTGACCAGCGCCTCCGCGAGGATGCTGCGGGCGGAGTTGCCGGTGCAGAGGAACAGGACGTGGTACTGGCGATCGGTCATGGCCGGGAGGATCACCGGCCCGTGTTACGGACTGATGACGGGGGACCGCGCCGGGAGGTCGCGCCTGAAGGCGCTCCTACAGGTCGGTCGGGTAGAAGGCGAACTCCCGCCAGCGCTTGCCGTCCCTGAATTCGTAGATGTGCAGGGACGTCTGCCGCACCGGCTTGCCATTCATGTTGAGCGTATCGATCTCCACCTGCGCCAGCGTGTTGCCCACCATGCCGAGGCGGTGCACCTCCGAGTCGCTGGTCGTCCACATGGGCGACTCGAAGAACATCTTGAGGCGCGCCATGGTGGCCTCCCGGCCCCGCACCATCTCCTTTGGCCCGTCCTCCTTCACCGTGTACCAGCTGAAGTCCTCGGTGAGCGCGGCGCCGGAGGCCTCGACATCGCGCTTCATGAAGGCGACTTCCGAGTCGTCGATCATCTTCTGGTAGCGGGCGGGGATGGTCCGGTACTGCTCGCCCCAGGTGTAGGTCTGCCCGGCGACGCCGGCCAGGGCCGTCGCGACCAGGGCGCCGGCGACGAAACCGGCGAGGCCGGAACGCAGTGACCAGCGGGACGTCCGCAGCGTGGAACTCGACATGACTCTCGGCCTCCTCCCAGGGTGCAAAGCGGTGGGCTGCGGACTACAGTAGCACCAGCGTCCGCAAGACAACACGGAGTGGCCCGATGTCCAGGACCGGCAGTCATCGCAATGCCTTCGTCGCAGCCCTCGTGGTCCTTACCTCGAGCCTGGCCGGCGTCGTGGCCGCCGCGCCGGCAACCCCGCCCATCGTCGTCATCGGCGCCACGGCGAAGAGCTCCACCGAGATCATCCGGCAGGCGCTCGCCGCGGGCCACGAGGTCATCGGCATCGCCCGGCGCCCCGATGACGTGGCCATCCGGGATCCGCGGCTCAAGGTCCTGAAGGGCGACGTCTACGACCAGGCGTCGCTGGAAGCCGCCATGACCGGCAATGAGGTCGTCATCTCGATGGTCGGGCCCCGGGTCGACCCCACCGACACCGCGGAGACGCCACCCACCTTCGACCTCTTCACCACGGGCACGGCCAACATCATCGCCGCCATGAAGAAGAAGGGTAACCGCCGCCTGCTGGTGGCCAGCTCGCTCGGCGTGGAAGACGAGTTTCCCACCGTCAAGCCCGCCCCCGGCGACTTCCGGCTGGCCTGGCTGTGGAAGTCCCGCTACCTGTACAAGGACATGAAGGACATGGAGGGCGTGGTCCGGGCGAGCGGGCTCGACTACGTGATCTTCCGGCCGCCGTTCCTGGTGGAGGAGCCTGCCCGCAAGGACTTCAAGCTGTCCGTAGATGCGAACTCCCCCAAGGGCACGATGATGAGCTACGCGGACTTCGGCGCCTTCGTGCTCGCCCAGGTTACCGGCAGCGAGTACCTCGGGTCCTCGGTCGGCATGTACACCGACCGCCAGCTGAAGTTCGGCGAAAACGCCGACCTCGGGAAGCTGGCCAGGGAAGCCAAGGAAAAGTTCGACCGGGCCAACGCGAAGCAGCCATGAGCAGCGGAAGGCGCACGCTCGCCGTTCTCGCGCTGGCCTCGCTCGCGCCGGCCCCCGGCCCCGCCCTGGCGGCCGGCGACGTGGACCGCGGCCGGGAGATCGCTGCCGCCTGCTCCGCCTGCCACGGTGCCGATGGCAGCAGCCCCTCGCCCGCCTTTCCCGTGCTCGGCGGCCAGCACGCAGAGTACCTGGTGCAGGCGCTGCTGGCCTACCAGGCCGGCACGCGGGCAGACTCCATCATGGGCGGCGCCGTGGCGACGCTCGACCGGCAGCAGCTGGAGGACGTGGCAGCCTACTTCGCCGCGCAGAAGGGCCTGACCGGTTCCCAGGCGGGCAAACCGCCGGCCGCCGGCGGCGGCATGACGGCGAGCCTCAGCACCATCGATGCGGCCGGCGCCCTGGCCGAGGTCCGGGCACCAGCGCCTTCCCCCGTGGAACTCGCGGCCTGTCCGGGCAAGGGCTCGCTGACCCGGGATCGCGATGGCGACGGCCTTGCCGATGCCCACGACGCCGCCCCGCGGGACCCCGGCGAGTTCGTCAGGGACGCGGACGGCGACGGCTGGTTCGCGATCTGCAACGCGGAGCAGCTGCAGGCCATCCAGACCCTGGGCACCGGCCAGGGCCAGCGCACCACGCTGGACCTGGCGGTCCGCAACAGCCGCCGTTACGAAGTGGTGCAGGACCTGGACCTCGGCGGCATTGCCAGCTGGACGCCGGTGGGCAACTGCGGCCCCGAGAGAAACTGCATGGTCGCGCGCGACAGGTACGGCTTCGCGGGCGCGCTGGACGGCAACGGCCACACCCTGCGCAAGCTGACCGTCATCCAGCCGGAGGGCGGCGGCGTCGGCATGTTCGGCACCCTCGCGAAGACCGGCGTGGTCCGCAACCTGACCCTCGAGAATGCCACCATCACGGGCCGGGGCGGCGTGGGCGCACTGGTCGGCTCCAACTTCGGCTACGTCGCGGACTGCCGGGCCAGCGTGCAGGTCACCGGCCGCCTGGCCACGGGCGGGCTCGTCGGCGGCCACGCCGGCCAGGTCGTCAACTGCCACGTCAGCGGCAACGTCGCCGGGCAGGCGGCCGTCGGCGGCCTGGCCGGCGACATGAACGGCGTGGTGCGCGACAGCTCGGCGGACGTGCGCGTGACGGCGGTCAAAGGCGTGGGCGGGCTCGTGGGCTTGAGCACCACGGGCAGGATCCTGAACAGCCGTGCCACCGGCGTCGTCTCGGGGGCGGACAACGTGGGCGGCCTCGTCGGCGTGAACACGGATGCGCTGGTCGAGAACAGCTTTGCCACTGGCGACGTGCAGGGCACCGGCACCAACGTGGGCGGGCTGGTGGGCTTCAACTCACAGAGCCGGGTCCGTTCGAGCTTCGCCACGGGCGCCGTGGCGGGCAGGGACGCCGTCGGCGGGCTGGTCGGCCGCAACAATGGTGCGGTGCGGAATGTGTATTCCACGGCCGCCGCCGGGCTGATCGGCGACAATGCCGGCGGCAGCATCGACCCGACCCCGTGATCCCGGAGCCCGCATGACCCGCACCTGCACAGCACTCGTCGCCGGCCTGCTTCTCGCCATGGCCGGCAGCCACGCCGGCACGGCGACGTACGTCAGCACGGTGAAGCCCTTCGCGAAAGGCGACATCCTGGTGGCCGCCACCATCATGGACAATCCCGACGACGACCACGGCGGCACCGGCCGCCTCATCCAGTACGACGAGAACCTGCAGCTGAAGGGCGAGCTCTACCTGACGGGCACCCGGCACAAGGTCGGCGGCCTGACGTTCGCCCCGGACAAGACCCTGTGGGCGTTCTCCCAGCTGACGCCCGCGGTGGTCGAGATTGCCCCGACCGGCGTGCAGAAGCCGGTGCGCACCTTCTCGGACCGCATGTACTCCAGCGTGACCTTCGGCAGGGACGGCAGCCTGTACTTCGGCGAACACATGATGGGCACCCAGACGGGCCACCCGTCGGTGACGACGAAGTTCCGGCTCCTCCCGGGCCGGGACGTGATCGGCGACGGTCACGTGTTCCGGCACGGCCCCGACGGCAAGCTTCTGGATGAGTACCCGACAGAGGCCAACGGCGGCATGTTCGGCTTCCTCGCCGTCACCAGCACCGTGCTCGCCGACGACGACTCCCGCATGATCTTCGTCTCCGAGACGGGCAGGCGGGTGATGCAGTACGACCTCAGGAACCGGAAGCAGCTGCCGGACCTGGCGGACTTCGGCAACGACGCGGACGTGCCCATGGTGCTCGTGATGAATTCAACACCGGACGGCCGGCTGCTGATCAGCACGGGCAAGGGCTTCCTCGTGATGGACCCGAAGACCGGGGACGTGATCCGCAACTACCCCCTGGAGGGCATGGGCTGGGCCGCCGTCAATTCGTCGGCGGATGGCCAGTTCGCGATCATCGGCAACTTCTTCACGGGCGACATCGTCAAGGTCCGCCTCGCCGACGCCGCCATCGTGGCGCGGAACAACGTCGGCCAGAAGGAGTCCCTCTCCGGCATCGCCCAGTACCCGGGATGAGCACGTCCATGCACCGACCCTGGCAACGACCCTGGCAACGCCTCAACCGCCGCCAGCTCCTGGCGGGCGGCACGGTGCTGGCCGCGGGCACCGCCCTGGCCGCCTGCAGCGTTGACGGGGACCAGCCCATCGTCCGTCCCGAGGGCGTGCCGCTGGGACCCTACGGCGGCGAGTCCACGGCCGAGCAGGTCGTGGAGGGCATCAACCTCACCGGCAAGACGGCGCTCGTCACGGGCGCGAACTCCGGTCTCGGCCACGAGACCATGCGCGTGCTCGCCTTGCGCGGGGCGCACGTCATCTGCGCCGCACGGACGATGGAGAAGGCCGAGCAGGCCTGCGCCGGCGTCCAGGGCCGCACGACGCCGGTAGCCATCGAACTCACCGACTTCCCCTCCATCGTCAGGGGAACCGACGCGGTGAGAGCGCTTGGCGTGCCCATCGACATGCTGATCCTGAATGCCGGGATCATGGCCCTGCCCGAACTGGAGCAGGTCTACGGGCTGGAGAAGCAGTTCGTCACCAATCACCTGGGCCACTTCATCGTCGGCAACCGGCTGCTGCCCCAGGTCCAGGCGGCCCCCCAGGGCCGGGTCGTGGTCCTCACCAGCAGCGGCTACCAGTGGGCCCCCGAGGCCGGGATCGAGTTCGACAACCTCTCGGGCGAGCGGGACTACAATCCCAACAAGATGTACGGCCAGTCCAAGCTGGCCAATCACCTCTACGTGCGGCAGCTGGCGAAGGACCTCGCGGGCACCCCGACCACGGCAAACTCGGTGCACCCCGGCGTGATCATGACCAACCTGGGCCGCAGCTTCCCCGAATGGCAGCAGGTCGCCGGCAGGTTGATCGGCTGGACCTTCATGAAGAGCGTGGAGGCCGGCACGGCCACCACCTGCTACGTGGCGACGGCGCCGGCGCTGGCCAACGTGAGCGGGCACTACTTCGCCGACTGCAACCCCGAGGTGCCGGGGGGCCAGATGCAGAATGACGCGCTGGCGGCGAAGCTGTGGCAGGTGTCCGAAGAACTCACCCGCCCGTACCTCCTCTCATGAACGACCGTAGGAGCGCCTTCAGGCGCGACAGCGTACCGGCGACGAGGGATGTCGCGGCTGAAGCCGCTCCTACGGTGACCAGGCGCGACCTGCTGCTCGGTGGCGCCGCCCTGGCCACGACGGCCACCCTCGCCGGCTGTGGCCGCGCCGACGTCGTCCGGCCGGAGGGCGTGCCGCTCGGGCCGTTCGGCCCGGACTCCACCGCGGAGGACGTCACGGCGGGCATGGACCTCTCGGGCACCACGGCGCTGGTCACCGGCGCCAACTCCGGCCTGGGCTACGAGAGCATGCGCGTGCTGGCCCTGCGGGGCGCCCACGTCATCGGCACCGCGCGCACGCTGGACAAGGCCGCCGTGGCCTGCGCCTCCGTGCCCGGGCGCACGACGCCCGCGGTGCTCGAGCTCACGGACTTCAGCTCGGTCGTCGCCTGTGCGCAGCAGGTGGCGGCCCTCGGCGTCCCGCTGGACGTCCTCATGTGCAATGCCGGGGTGATGGAGGTGCCGACGGCCGAGCAGGTCAACGGCATCGAGCGGCACTTCGTCACCAACCACCTGGGCCACTTCCTGCTGACGCAGCGCCTGCTGCCGCAGCTGACGGCCGCGCCCCAGGGCCGGGTCGTGGTCGTTTCCAGCGGCGCCTACAAGCAGGCCCCCGCGGCGGGCATCGAGTTCGACAACCTGTCCGGCGAGCGGGACTACGAGCCCCGCAGGGCCTACGGGCAGTCGAAGCTCGCCAACTACCTGTTCGTCCGCGAACTGGCCCGTCGCACGGCGGGCACCCGGGTCACCGCCAATGCCCTGCAGCCCGGCGTGATCATGACCAACCTGGGGCGCTACCTTCCCTGGTACCAGGTGGTCACGGCGCGGCTGTTTGGCTGGACATTCATGAAGAGCGTCGAGGCGGGCGCCGCGACCCAGGTGTACGTCGCCACCTGGCCGAAGCTCGCCGGCGTCAGCGGCTACTTCTTCAAGGACTGCAACCCGTTCCTGCCGGGTGGCAACATGGAGAATGACGAGCTGGCCGCGAAGCTGTGGGCAGTGTCCGAGGACCTCACGCGACCCTACCTGGAGAATTCAGCATGATTTTCGCCACTTCGCGCCGCCGGCTGCTGGTCGCCGCGGCACTGCTCGCCCTGCCGCTGACCGGGGCCCTGGCGGCCGGGCCGGAACGCACGGTGCTCGTCACCGGCGCCAACCGCGGCATCGGCCTGGAATTCGTGAAGCAGTACACGGCGCTCGGCTGGCGCGTGATCGCCACCACCCGGGATCCGGCCTCGGCCGCCGAGCTGAAGGCATTCGCCGCGGAACACGGGAACGTGGTCGTGGAGAAACTCGACCTGCTGGATCACCCCGGGATCGATGCGCTGGCCCGGAAGTACGCCGGACAGCCCATCGACGTGCTGATCAACAACGCGGGCCTGATGCAGGGACCCGACAGGGGCCAGATGGTCGGCACCATCGATTACGCGGAATTCGACCGCTTCTACCGGACCAACGCCATGGGGCCGCTGAAGGTGTCGGAGGCGTTCTACCCCAACGTGAAGGCCGGGAATCTCAAGGTCATGGCGGCACTGACCACCGGCAAGGGGAAGCGCGGCATTCCGGTGCCCGGCTTCACGCTCTACAAGACCAGCAAGGCAGCGCTGGACTCGATCCAGCAGGAGATCGCGCTGCGCTGGAAGAACCAGGGCATCAAGGTCGTCACCCTCAATCCCGGCCGGGTCCTGACCCACGGCGAGCCCGCGAGCCCGGGCCAGTCCACGGTGAGTGCCGGGGACAGCATCCGCGGCATGATCGGCGTCATCGACAGGCTGACGATGGACCAGAGCGGGCAGACGATCCAGTGGGACGGCGAGCGCCTCGAATAGGGAGCAGCGACATGAAGAATGCAGCGGGATTCCTGCTGACGGTGGCGCTGGCGGCCGGCGCGACGGCTGAGCCCTGGCAGCAGGTCAGCGAACCCGGCCGCCGGGCCACCAGCCCCGAGATCGCGGTGGGACCGGACGGCGCCATCAACGTGGTCTGGCTGGACCGGGGCCTGACGGCAGAGCGTCCCGCCGAGAAGCCCCGCAAGCCCGGCGAGCACAGCCACCGGTCAGCCACCGACCTGAAGTTCACCCGCTCGACGGACGGCGGGCGCACCTGGTCGACGCCGGTGCGCGTGAACACCGAGCCCGGTTCGGTCTGGGGCTTCGCCGTGAGCAAGCCGCGGATCGCGGTCGGCAGGTCGGGCACGATCCACGTGTTCTTCCCCGGCAACGAGCGGTCGCCCGTCACGAAGCTCGACGTGGTCACCGCGCGGTACACCCGCTCCACGGACGAGGGCCGCACCTTCGAGGCGGCGCGGACGATCAACCGGCCGCCCGACTTCGACCGCACCGACGTCCTCGGCGAGGGGCTGTCGGCCACGTTCTCCTTCGGCACCATGGGCGTGGCGCCGGACGGCACCGTGGTCGCGCTCTGGCAGGACATCGGGGACATGCGGAAGACGGCCGATGGCGCCAACGCGCACATGGCGCTCTCCACCGATGACGGCAAGACTTTCAGCGCGGAACGCGCCGCCATCAGCAACGATGCCGTCTGCCCCTGCTGCCAGCTGACCGTCGCCTTCGGCGGCGACGCCATGTTCCTGGGCTACCGCAGGATCTACGCCGACGGCCGCGACAGCACCGTGGCCCGCTCGAACGACGCCGGGCGAACCTTCGCCAGCGAGGGCCGGCTGCCCTTCGGCCAGTGGAAGATCGACGGCTGTCCCCTGAAGCCGACGGAGCTGGCGGTGGACGGCGCCCGGGTGTACGCCGCCTCCTACACCGGTGGCCTGGAGCCCGCGGGGGTTTACTTTGCCCGGTCAACGGACGGCGGCCGGACCTTCGCCGGCAGCCGGCTCGTCCACCCCGGCGCGCCCTACTCCGATGCCCCGGAGATGACCGTGGGCCCGGATGGCCTGCTGCGCATCGTCTGGCAGGCCAAGGCCGACGTGAAGACCGGCGGCCCCCGGCGCCTGTACACGGCGCAGTCCGGCGACCAGGGCGAGGCCCTGTCAGCGCCCGTCGAGATCCCGACGCCGCCCGGCAACTCCGCCTACCCGGCCAGCGCCGTCGCGCCGGATGGCACGGTCCACGTCACCTGGGAGCAGGAGGGCGAACGGGTCTTCGTCACGCACCTCCCCGGCCAGTAGGAGCGCCTTCAGGCGCGACCGGGCGGCTTACGCGACGGGGCGCCTTATGTGCCATCGCCGCCCCCGGCATCCGGGGGCGGCAGATACTCGGGGCAAACCAGAACAGGGATCTGACCCTGCATGCGCCCCGCGTTCGTCCTGCTCCTGCTCTTCCTCGGCGCTCCCGCCAGCGTTGCCGCCACCTGGCAGATCGCCGCCGGCCCGACGCGCTCGGACGGCAGCGCCCTGGAGATCGCCCGGGCCACGGCCCGCTGGGAAACGGCCCTGGGCTACGTCTCGGAACAGGAGGTGGAGGTCCGCACCCTGCAGGACCTGTGCACGGCCGGCGCGGGCGGACCCGAGTGCGTGACCCTCGCCGGGACGGCCACCCGGCCGGTGGCCAGCTACGGCTACCTGAGCGTCCAGCGGAAGTGGCACTTCCGGCAGGGCGCTACCCTGCAGCCCACCCTGGGAGTCGGCGTGGTCGCCAACAGCGACACGAATCCCTACGTGTCGTCCGCCCTGACCTTTTCCCTGTCCGCCGGCCTGCGCGTCAGCGAGCGCTGGACCCTGGAATGGCGGCACTTCAGCAACGCGGGACTGGCGCAGCCGAACCTGGGACAGGACATCCTCCTGTTCCGGGGTAGCTTCGGCGATCGCGGTCGCCAGTAGATTCCATCACCGGCTTATGTCAAACCAGACCCTTTCATGAACTTTCGGAAAGGCATAGAGTCCACGCAAACCAACAACGATAAGACCGAGCCTGATAACCAATTTGAAACATGCCGAATCCCTGGAGGATCAACTTGTGAGAAATGCAGTATTGGCAGCGACCACCCTGGCGCTGCTTGGCGTATCGGGCGTCGCCAGCGCACTTTCGGTCACGCTGACCGCGCATAACCAGCGCAGCAGCAGCGGCACGCTCAGCACGCTCAAGTGGTCGGGTTGTGGAACCTTCGGCACGACCACGGCCTGCATCAACCCCGGCAATGCAACTCTGGCCGGGATGGGGATCACGGGCTCCACTGCCGTGTGGGACTGGGATCCGGGCACCGGCATCCTGTCCATGACGGGAACATTCAACACCGCCTCGACACTCGGCAGCAGCGGTGCCTCCGCCGCGTCCGTCGTGATCGGCGACAAGGTCGTCGACATGGTGATCAACACGGCGACCTCGACCACCACTGCGGCCAGCTACATCTGCGCCGAGGGCAACTTCCTGGGCTCCGTCGGGGCCCACGGCTGCGGCAACCTCTCTACCGGCGACAACTTTGTCTACGAGAGCTCGATCGCCTACAACGTGGGCGGCAACGCCAACTGCGTCCAGCGCACGCTTGGCGGCGACGATATCAGCACGGGCGGCCCCCGCGGCCTGATGTCGGTGGCCGGCGGCGGTGGCTGTGATGCGACGGACGGCGCCTTCAACCTTTGGACGGTCGCTTCCTACACGGGCCCGGGCGGGCAGCTGATCCTCTCCAACGGCGTACCGCTCGCCAACGCCGGCACGAACTACCTGACCTTCTCGGTGGTGCCGGTGCCAGCGGCAGTCTGGCTGTTCGGTTCAGCCGTGGGCTTCCTGGGCCTGGCCCGCCGCCGCGCGGTGGCCGCTGCCTGACGCGACGCCTGACGGCACCGGACCCGACGGTCCGGTTCCAGGGAAGACCCCGCCTCGTGCGGGGTTTTCTTTTTGGGGGATGCCTGCGGGAGCGATCGCGGCCAGATCGCGCCTGAAGGCGCTCCTACAGGGACCGATCGCGGCTGAAGGCGCTCCTACAGGGACCGATCGTGCCTGAAGGCGCTCCTACAGTTGCAGGGCGCCGGGGTTCATCAGGTTCCGGGGGTCCACCGTCTTCTTGAGCTCGCGCAGCATCCGGGCTGCCTCCGGATCGCGACCTGTCATGTACGGGTAGCTCTTGCCCACCTGCATGTGCACGGCGCCCACCGCGGCGAAGAGCCCGGCGATCTTCTGCCGCAGCTCGCGCACCAGCGCGCGGCCCTCCGGGTTCGCCGGGTACTCGGGCAGCATCTTCAGGTAGTCCGCGGGCAGAAAGCGCTTGTGGAAGCTGGTCCGGTCGTCCTCCCAGTAGAACACCGGCTCGTAGAGGAAGGCGTGGGTGTTGATGGTCATGTACATGGTGCCCTTGTCCACCTTCGCCTGCCGCATGCGGTCCGCGTTGTCCGCGTAGAGCTTCTGCAGTGACCGGTGGAACTCGTGCATCTTCGAGAATGGCAGGATGCCGTGCTGCGGAACCCAGCGCTCGCCCTTCGGCCCCAGGATCGGATAGAGCGGAATGAACGGCATGGCGCGAATGACTGTCGGGATGGTGTTGGCCGTCTCGGTGCCGATGCCGTCCATGGCGCCGCGCAGGATCGCCAGCCGGGCCTTCACCTCCGCCTGGCAGACGCCTTCCACGGTGTAGTGGGCGGAGTAGTTGTGGCCGGCCAGGAAGCGCTTGCCGGCGGCCGCCATCTTCACCAGCCTGATGCCGGCCTCCACCGGGTTGCGCGCCGTCCTGGCCACCGCCCAGGCCGCGCCGATGGCGTCGCTGGCGTCCGTGCTCGAGAGCTGGCCCTGCTGCAGCTTCGGGTCCAGCCCGAAGTTGTCCGAGATGACGCCCTCCCGCGCGGCGGCGGCCATGCCCCGCGCCATGGCATCGAAGTCGTCGAAGCCGAAGGAGGCGGTGCCGAAGAACGGCGGGCTCTTGATCAGCTTCAGCGTGATGCGGGCCTTGACGCCGAGCGCGCCCGCATCGCCGGTGAAGAGTCCCGTGAGGTCGGGCCCGTACCAGCGGAAGAACGGCGCGCCGTTGGCCGCGGCCCGGGAGCCGGTCTTCAGGATCTCGCCGCTCGCCAGCACGATCTCGAAGGCCAGCACGGCATCGGCCGATATGCCGTTGCTGCCCGACCCGAGGCTCGCGCTGTTCTGGGACATGGAGCCGCCGACCGTGGCCTTGATGCCCGAGAACGGGCCCCAGAAGGTGGTGCGCAGCCCCCTGGCCTTCAGGGCCTGCCACAGGTCGTGCCAGGTGATGCCCGGCTCGACGGTGACGTACATGTCAGTGTCGTTGAGTTCGACGATGCGGCTCAGGCGCCCCGTGTCGATCAGGATCGAGTTGCTGACGGCAGGCAGGTAGCCGTCGGTGTAGGACGCGCCGCCCCCGCGGGGCACCACCGCGACGCCGCTGGCCGTGGCCGTGCGCACGACCCCCTGCAGCTCCTCGACGGTGCCCGGCTGCACCACGGCCACGGGCAACTCACGCTGGTTGTAGACGTCCATCGCGTAGAAGTCGCGATCGGCGTCGCCAGTGAGCACGTGGGCCTGCCCCACGATCGCGGCGAGGTCGGCCAGCAGGCTGCTGGATGGCAGGGGATTTGCGGACATGGCGTTGGCTCCTGAAAGGCTGCTAGCCTAAGGCTGGCGCGGGCGGTTTGGGAACAATTGTATGCGGTTCGGCACCCTGGTGGCGTCACTTGTCCTGGCCACGATCGCGGCGGGGCCCGCGCTGGCCGCCGGTGACGCCCTGCCCTACACGGTGCTGATCACCGGCGCCAACCGGGGCATCGGCTACGAGCTGGCCCGCCAGTACGCGGAGCGGGGCTGGACCGTGATCGCGACGGCCCGCAGGCCGAGGGAGTCCGCGGACCTGCAGCAGTTGGCGGCCACCCGGGACAACGTGCGCATCGAGAAGCTGGACGTGACCAGCGACCGCAGCGTCCGGGCCCTGGCCGCCCGCTACGCGGGCACGCCGATCGACGTGCTGATCAACAACGCCGGCATCCTGGGCGACACGACGGCGCAGAAGTACGGCACCTACGACTTCGACGTGTACGACGAGGTCGCCGACGTCAACCTGAAGGGCCCGCTGCGCATGACCGAGGCCTTCATGGACAACGTGGCGGCCAGCCGCCAGAAGAAGATCATGAACATGTCGAGCGCCGTCGGCTCCATCGAGCTGACCTTCGGCGGGCAGGTGTTCTACCGCAGCAGCAAGGCGGCGCTGAACATGGCCATGCGCACCCTGGCGAAGGAAGTGAAGCGGGACCCGGACCCGGACCGCAAGGCGCTCATCTTCGGGATGATCAATCCCGGCATCGTGGACACCGCCTTCGCGAAGAACGTGCCGGTGCCGATGATCACGGCGCGGGAGTCCGCCGAAAAGGTCATCGCCGTGATCGAGAGCTACACGCCCGCCATGTCGGGCACCTTCCTCGACTACAACAAGGGCACGAAGCTGCCCTGGTAGGCGCTCGGGCGCCGCCGCTGACGTCTACGGTCAGGGGGCGATGGCGGACGGACCCGGTGGCAGGCCGAACAGGACCGTGAAGCGCGCCAGGTCACCACTATCCGCCCCAGTATTTAGTGTACCGCCGCCAACAGCAGCTCCGAATGGCGCCCCATACCCTTGGCCAGCGACAGCCAACTCTCTGATGCGGTTCCCCATTGCTGCTCAAGGTCGCGAACGTCCAGCGACGGCAGCACCACCATCACGTGGTGTGCAGTTATTCCAGGAGTAGCGTATTCGAAGCTCTGCGGAGCGGTGCCCCTCCAGCCTCAAACGAAATATCTACAGTGCCATCGGCCGTGGGTCGGCCATACGACTGAACCGTCCGTGGAAACGGGGGTGAACCAGCTTCTTCCCTTGCGGCATTAAAGCGGCCGAGATGAAGAGATGACAGACCACGTGTCGCCGCGTTGCTCGAGCTTCAGTGACAAGGGAGTCGAACCGCGATCCCCAATGATTCGCAAATCCAGCTCAACCTCAGCGCCGTTGAAACGTGATCGATGTCCGAAGCCCCAGAACTTCTTCAGTCGCACGTCATCTATGACCCCAACCTGATCCGCCAGCAGCTTGGACTGCATGACAGACTCGCGGGCATACGTCATAGCTGAGCTGT
>CAZTGY010000014.1:0-12712 GCA_964613445.1 uncultured Chromatiaceae bacterium
CACCGCGAGCGCGGGAAAGAACGCAGAGCCGGCCTCCAGCGTGCCAGTGCCTATGGCAATCGCGCCCGTGAGGCGCATCTGCAACGAGGCCAGCAGCCGGGGCGGAACGATCGGGTCGGCGGCCCGCTGCTCTATTCGCCAGAAAACCGGCGTCAGCACGACGGCGAGCACGGCGAACGGAGCCACAGGCAACGACGTAAGGCTCGCCATGAACCGGCTGGCGTCCATCTCGGTGAAGACAATTGCCAGGCTGCCGAGGACCAGCGACAGCATCAGCGCACCGGCAGCGTCGAAGACCTTCGGTTGCGCGGCCCGCGTGCCCGGCAGGAGCCGGAGTGCCTGCCAGATGAGCAACGCGACGACGGGCAGGTTGATGATGAACAGCCAGTGCCAGGAAAAGCGCAGCAGCACGCCACCCAGTATCGGCCCGACCAGGAAGGCGATCCCGAAGACCGCCCCGAGCAGGCCCAGTGTCTGGCCCCGCTTCTCCGGCGGAAAAGTGTCACCGATCACGGCGCTGGCGACCGGGAAGATCCCGCCTGCCCCGAGCCCCTGTATTGCCCTGCCGACCAGCAGCACCTCGAAGGACGGCGCGAGGGCAAGGATCAGCGACCCGAGGCCGAACAGCGCCAGGTTGAGCACGTAGATGGAACGCCGTCCGTACCGGTCGGACAGCTTGGCCATCAGCGGCGTGCCCATCAACTGGAAGAGCACGTAGATGTTGAAGATCCAGGCCAGGGCCCTGGTGTCGAGACCCAGGTCGGCCTGGATCGCCGGCAATGCGGGGCCAATGATCGCGAGGTCGAGCGCGCCCATGAGCACGCCGACAAAGAGTATCAGCAGGAGCGGTCTTAGGTTTTGTTCGCTCACATCGGCCGGCTGGCAGGTTGCGCCGAGGCGTCCGCCTTGGCTGCCTGGATGACGCTATCCACCCATTGCATGAACTTCGGATTCTCGATCAGGCCCTTCTCGGCGAAAGTGTACTGCAGGCCCCGCAGGTCTGTCTTGATGTTCCGCTGGACGCCGTAGCTGGCGGCGGCGATGGGCACCACGATGACCTTGTGGCCGGCCTTCGTGGCCTGCTGGATCATGGCGCGCAGCTTGCGCACGTTGGATTCCCGCACCGGGACGATCGCGTCGTCCTGGAGATTGGTGATGCGGACGTCGGCAAACTTCTTCTTCGCCCTGAGCCGGTTCGCATGGGCCTGGATGATGGTCAGGTCAGGGACGTTGTCGGCCGCATCCTCCGGCCCGTGGCCCACGATGATCACCACCTCGTTGGCCGGGTCGGTGCTCACCGACATGGCCCCCTCATAAAGCATTTCGGTTATCAGCGGGTGATCGTTGAAATGGCCCGCCCAGACGAACTCGACCCCTGGCGCATTGATCTTCGGCACATCCATGTAGCTGGCCTTGGGGTACATGCCGAATATGTACTGCCAGTGACGCGTCAGGGAGTTGTACCTGGTGGTGGTACCCTGGTCCACCAGGATGATCCGGCGGACTCCGGCGGCGCGCAGGTCGTCCACGGCGGACTGGAGGTGCGATGAACTCATCATCGCCATGCCGAAGCCAATGGCCACCGGGGTCTTCGTCGCCATGGGCACGTACGCATTCCGCATGAGCCGGTCACTGTTCTCGCCAACACCGTGGGAGAGCACTAGGATCCCGGTGCTCCCCTTGACCTTCGTGTCGCTCACGTACCACTCGTAGTCCGGACCCATGGCGTTCATGTTCATGTCGAGCTCGCGGTCGGTGAACCCGCGGTACAGGGCAACCTTCCTGCGCATTTCCGCGCGCATCTCGGGGGTCATCTCGTGCCGCTGGTCATAGGACTCGAGGCGCTTGCCCTCAGCGTCCATTTTGACGGCAGCGCCCGCACCGTGGTTGTGCTGGGCATGTTCGTCGGCCGCGAAGGCTCCCGGCCCCGCTAGCGACAGCGAGAGCAGCAGCGGGAGGCAAGCGTCACGAAAAGCGGTGCGGGTATTCATGGCAGGACTCCTCAATTCTCGATGACTCGCTCGACCGCCCGGCGCAACTCGCGCTTGGCGGCAGTCTTGTTCTCGCGCCGGATGGCATGGCCGGCCGCTGCCTCCACCATGCCCTTTATCAGGGCGATGATCAGGTTTGCATCACGACGCTTGCCCCGGACGATCTCCGACACGGCGCCTTCCAGCACGTTGCCTGGCGCATCATGCAGCTCCATGAGCCGCTTCCGCAGTTCGGGGGCATCCGTCCTGATCTCGCCCATGAGCTCCATGGTGGCGTGCGCGGGACTGGTGGCCATGTCCATCTGCATGTCGAGCCAGACCCCGATCCGCTCGACGGGATCGGGGTACATGCCGTCCAGGGCTCGCATCCGCTCGACGAAGGCGCCCATGTCCCGCTCCACGCAGGCCAGCAGGATGAAATCCTTGTTCTTGTAGTACCGGTACAGGGAGTTGCGGGCCAGGCCGACCGCGTGGGCGATGTCGTCCAGGTCGGTCTTCCGGTACCCGCGCTCCTGGAACAGGATCGTAGCGGCGTCGAGGATGCGCGCGGTCTGCACGCGCACGTGCTCCTCGATGCTGGCAGCGTCAATGCGCGGCATGCGCCTTCTCAACGTGCTGGAGACGGCCGTCGCCGATGTGCACGGCCCGGTCGACGAACTCGAGCATGTCTGGATCGTGGGTGACCATCAGGGCGGCGACGCCGTGCTCATGGCATTGCCCCCGGAGCAGGCTGACGATCTGCCGCCCCCGGGACTGATCGAGCATGGACGTCGGCTCGTCGACGAGCAACACGCTGGGCGATGCCATCAGGGCGCGGGCTATGCCGACCCGCTGCCGTTCGCCACCGGACAACTCGGCAGGCCGCCGGCCGGCGCGGGCCTCCATTCCGACCTCCTGGAGGAGGACCATGGCCCGGTCGCGATGGACGGCGGCAGGACTGGTGCCGCGCAGGTGCACCGTGAGCAGCAACTGGTCCAGCACCGTCAGCGATGGCAGCAGGTTGGACTGCTGGAACACGAAGCCGATCTTCTCGCGCCGGACGCGTGTCAGCTGCTCCGGGTTCAGTGCCGTGATCTCGGAGTCGCCAACGTGGATCCGTCCCGAGGTCGGCCTGCGCAATCCGCCGCAGACGGCGAGCAGGCTCGATTTTCCGGAACCGGAGGGACCGACCACGGCCAGCAACTCCCCGGGCGCCACGCTGAAGGTCACGTTGTCGAGTGCCTGCACCTGCTGGTCGCCATCTCCCAGCACGAGCGACACGGATTCGACGCGGAGGCTCATCGGTCTCTCCCCAGGGCAATCAGCGGTTCAACGGCGGTGATCCGCCGGATCGACACCGCGCCGCCCACGAGGCCAGAGGCCAGCAGCAGCAGCGCGGACACTACGACCGTCACGGGCTCGAACTGGAAGGGCGTGCCCGCCTCTGCCGTCGCCTTGAAGGCGACGCCGCTCACGAGGGCAAGCCCGACGCCGACTGCCAGGCCACCGAGAAGCAGGAGCATGGCCTGGCCCAGGGAGTCGCGCAGCAGGTAGCCGTTCGATGCGCCCATGGCCTTTACCAGGCCGATCTCCGACGTGCGCTGGATGGTCCAGATCAGGAAGAAGGCGCCAAGGAGCACCGCGGACGTGACGACGAGAAATGCCTGGATGGCGGCGACGGTGAACACCTCGACCTGGTAGGCGGGCGACGTCTGGAAAGAAGCCGCCTTGTCCAGCGTCGTGGTGCCCAGCTCCTCGTCAGCCGCCGCAATCTGCGCGGGCGTCATGCCCGGATCCAGGTCCAGCGCCACGGCGCTGGCAAAATCAAACACCACGTCCGGCAGTTTTTCCCCGGGCGGGGCCCCGCCCGGTGGACCGTAGGTCGCCTCCTGCCATTTTGGCAGGGTGGCGAACACGATGGGCGCGTGCTCGTAATTGCGCTCGTCGGCGGTGATGCCAACAACCTTCAGCTCGGTCAGCACCCTGTCGAGCGTGATGGTGTCCCCCAACTTCACGCCGCGGTCCGCCAGCAGGCTGGAGATCACCACCCCGTTCTCGGTACCTCCGAGGACTTCGCCACTGGTCACGGGGATGTCGAGGAAGGAGCCGGGGCGGATGCCCCAGAGCACGAACTCGAGCGGCTCATCGCGCTGGTTGCGGCCGTTGAATGTCGTATGGCCGAGGGGCTCGGCGTGACGGACGCCCGGCCGTGCCTGCCAGCCTTCCCACATGGCGCGGTCCACCAGGCTGGACCGGAAGGTGGGGCGATCGTCGTACTGGAATGCGAAGTGACTTGCGGGCGCCGCGATCAGCCCGGAAACGTTGTTGCTGATCAGCCCGCCGGACAGGCCGGAAAGGAACGTCATCAGGTATGCGACGAGGGCCACCACGAGACCCATGAGTGCGAAGCGCCCCTTGGCGTACACAAGATCCCTGATTGCGATGAACATGTTTTGTGCCTTAACTTTGGACCGACGTTGCGCAGCATGCGAGGATAGCGACGCCAGGTCAACATTTGTCGCCAAAAAACCATACTGCGGATGCGCTGCCGGGCGGCCCGGCGCGGTCGTCCCCGCTCACGACGGCAGTCGGATTGCGGGGCTTTTGGTGTATGCTCTCCGCGCCCGCTGGCTGTCAGCAGGCGATATAGAGGGATGGGAACCGGTGACGGTGCGCCGTCCGTCCGGACGGGGTGGTCCGGAGCGGGTGGCTACCGAATGCTGGCTGGCCGTTTTTCAGGCCAGAAGAGTCTGGCCGTTACAAAGTGTGGACACAGGAGGACGACCGATGAGCACTACGATTCGTCAGGCATGGCTTGCCCTGCCAATGGCGCTGGTAATGATCGCTGGCTGCGGTGGCAAACCCGCCGAGAAGGCGGCGGAGTCTGCCGATCAGGCGATGGACAGCGCTTCCCAGGCTGCCGATGCTGCGGGTGACGCTGCCAGCGCTGCTGCCGACGCCGCCGGTGCGGCTGTCGATGCGGCTGGCGAGGCAACTGCTGATGCCGCCGCTGGCGCCGCCGATGCCGCTGCTGGCGCTGCCGACGCTGCCGCTGGCGCTGCCGACGCCGCTGCTGGCGCCGCCGCCGACGCCGACGCCGCTGCCGAGGCTGCGGGCGAAGCCGCCACCGATGCTGCCGGAGCGACGACGACTCCCTGATTGACTGCTTCAGTCAGGCGACGAAGACAGGGGCCGCAATTGCGGCCCCTGTTGTTTATGGGCTCGGCCTTTAGGGGCTCCGCAAGGGCCCTGTTATAGTTCCGGCATGAAGTGGCTACGCTATCTGGCCTGGGGCCTCGGGGGCTTGCTGGCCCTGGGTACCGTTGCCTTCCTGGTGGCCGCCTGGGTCTATCGGGACATCCCGGCAGAAGTCCTCGAAGCCAAGTACACGACATCCGCCTCCCGTTTTCTCAACGTGGACGGCGTGCGAATTCACTATCGGGACGAGGGCAGCGGGCCGCCGCTGGTCCTCATCCATGCCAATTTCGGCAGCCTGCTCAGCTGGGACGGCTGGGTGGACTCACTCAAGGACGAGCACCGGATCCTGCGCTTCGACATGACCGGCCACGGCTTGACGGGTCCGGATCCCACCGGGGACTACACCCTGGAACGGTCGGTCGAGCTGACCGGGCGTTTCGTCGACGCCCTGGGGCTCACCCGCTTTGCCATCGGTGGCACGTCACTCGGTGGCACGGTGGCGATGCACTACGCCGCGGCGCATCCCGAGCGCGTGGAACGGCTCATCTTGCTGAGCCCGGGCGCCCTGGAGGGCCGGAGCATGCAGCGGGCCGGGCGCAGCCTGCCGCGCATCGCCAATATCCTCGAGTACGTCACGCCACGGGCACTCGCGGCATTCATGCTAAGGAGCCGCTTTGGCGATCCCGGCAAGGTGGACGACAAGCTCATCGACCAGTGGTACGAGATGTGGCTCCGGGAAGGCCAGCGGGCGGCGATACTCGCCCGGCTCCGGAGCTATTCCAGCGCCGACCTGGCCACGGTGACCGCCAGCGTGCGCGTCCCGACGCTGATCCTCTGGGGTGAGGCGAACCCGCAGGCGCCGGTCGGGCAGGCGGAGGAACTGCGCAAGATGCTGGTCAATGCGCCGGATGTGCGCGTCATCACCTACCCCGGCGTCGGGCACATGGCAGCCGACGAGGCCGGCCCGGTCATAGCCCGGGATGTCCGGGCCTACCTCGACGGCGGAGGCTGAGAAACTTGTTTCGCCACGCGGGTGACAGGGGACCGTGCTCGCCGTCCGCACGGGCGGGGGCCACGCTGGCACTGCTCGGCCTGGCACTGTTCACCCTTCCGGCGGCGGCGCAGGGCGCACCGCCGGCGAAGCCGGGCAGCAGTGCGACACCCTGGAACACGGGCACGGTACCGCCACCGCCACCCCGGCCCGCCGAGGACAGCACACTGACGCTGCGTGTCTATGACGGTCTCGCGCGCGACAAGCTGCCCTACAGGCCGGGCCCTCCCCGGCGCGGGGATCCGGCCTTCGCAGCTGACGTGAGCGCCGTGATGACCCGCTGCCCGGACGGCAATCTCGTGATCACCGCCCTGGTCATCGGCGGCCAGCTGACCCCGCTGGACAATCGGTGCCCGGGTGACAAGCCGCCGGGCCGGCCGGCACCGCCGCAATGCGACGCGAACACCTGGAACTGCGCCACCAGAACCGCAGAGTAAGCCCCGGTCAGCATCGCGATCGGGCACACCAGCTTGCTATGCTGGAAATTCACCAGTCCCGCCCAACAACAGCAAAGTACAACCGGAGGTCTCCCATGCGTCATCGCGTCCTGCCCGCGCTCATTGCCTGTGCTGCACTGTCAGTTCCAGTCGTGGCCTGGAGTGCCACAGCACCTGCGGATGCGATCAAGTACCGGAAGGCCGTCATGGAGGCGCTCTCGAGTCATGTGGCTGCATTCATGCTGATCAATTTCGGGAAGGTCGAGCATCAGGACCACCTGAAGGCGCACGCGAACGCCCTGGCTGACCTCGGCGCGCAGGCCAAGGTGCTGTTCCCGGCTGGCACCGACGTTGGCGATACGGACGCACTGCCCCTGATCTGGAAGGAACAGGACCGGTTCACGAAGCTGCTGGGGGACCTGGGAACGTCCACGGCGAAACTGCGGGATGCGGTGGCGGCCAACGACAAGGCGGGCACGATGGCGGCGTTCAAGGCGGTCGGCGAGGCGTGCAAGGGCTGCCACGACCGTTATCGCGAAGCGGATGACTGATTGAGGAAGCACGCTCCGGGCGCCCGGGCGGATTCCGGGCTCTTGCTTTGGCCCTGGCGTCTGGCCGCCCTCCTGCTCGCCGGCACTGCGAGCCTGGGGCTGCCCGGTCCGGGTCACGCGGCGGACCCGCCAGCGGCCGTTGAGCGCGGCCGCTACCTGGTGCACGCGGGCGGTTGCCTCAGCTGTCACACGGCCGACCGGCCCGACGCCATTCCCCTGGCCGGCGGACGGGCGATCGCGACGGCGTTCGGCACCTTCCATGCGCCCAACCTGACGCCGGACCGGTCAACCGGAATCGGCGGCTGGACTGACGAGGACCTGGGCCGTGCCCTCCGGGAAGGAATTGCGCCGGACGGCCGTTACTACTACCCGGTATTTCCCTACCCGGCGTACACGGGCATGTCCGATGCCGACGTGGCTGCCATCGGAGCCTATCTGCGCAGCCTGAAGCCGGTGCGACAGGCAACGCCGGAGCACGACCTGCCCTGGTACCTGTCGTCGCGCCGCGTGATGCTCGGCTGGAACCTGCTCAATTTCAGCGCCGGCCGTTTCGTGCCGGACCGGTCCCGGAGCGCGGAGTGGAACCGGGGCGCCTATCTCGTCCGGCATCTGGGTCATTGTGGCGAGTGTCACACGCCCCGGAACGCGCTCGGTGCCCCCGACCGGGACCGGGACCTGGCCGGCAATCCGGAGGGTCCGGACGGCGAGAAGATTCCGGACATCACCCAGGACCGGGATTCCGGCATCGGTCGCTGGTCCAGGGACGAGATCGTGATGTTCCTCGAGTACGGCGTATTGCCGGACGGGGACTTTGCCGGCTCCTCAATGAGCGATGTCATAAGCGACAACACGGCCCAACTGACGCCTGAGGACCGGGGGGCCATAGCCACCTACCTGAAGTCGCTGGGCCCGGGCAAGCAAGCCCTGCGCTTGCCATAATGGGCGGGACCGGGCGCGTGAGGTGCATCACGCTTCCGGACTGCACCCGCTGCTACATTGCCCTTGCCACACCAACAACGATAAGAAGATGGCAATCCTGCTTCCCGCGCGCCTGATACCGGTCAACTGCGCCCAGTTGCAGCTCGGCATGTACGTTGCCGAGCTCGACCGCTCCTGGCTGCACACATCCTTCCATGCGCACAGGTTCATGCTGAGCCAGATCGAGCAGGTCGAGGAACTGCAGCGCCTCTGTGAATACGTGTACGTCGATCCGGTCCTGTCCGAGCCGCTTGGAGATGACGAGCTCTTCTCCACGGGCCTGACGGGCCGGGTCGAGTCCCTGGATGACGGGGATACGCCAACGCCGCTCGCCCGCCAGCGGATCGAACTCAGGGCTCTCGGCCATTCCTTCGCGCATGCCGTGCAGGGCGTGCGCCGCGCCGAGGAGCTGGTACTGACGCCGTTGCGGCGCGCGCTCGAGCCCGTGGTCGCCAGCCTCCTGGCCGACGCCGACACCATTCCCTGGCTCCTTGCCACGGAGGTGAAGGTGGGCTTCCTGCATCGGCGGGCGCTGGGCACTGCCGTGCTGATGACCCTGGCGGGCAAGCGGATTGGGTTTGAACGCCCGTTGATCGACGAACTGGCGCTGGCAGGGCTGTTGCTCGACATCGGCAAGATCTCGGTGCCGGTCACGATCCTCGCAAAGACCGATCCGCTGACTGGCCACGAGCGCGGCTTCGTCGAGCGGCACGTCCGCCGGGGCCTCTACATGGTCCGCTCCGCGTCGCCGGTTTCGGAGACCGTGGAAGATGCCGTGCTCGGCCATCACGAACGCCTCGACGGGACCGGTTATCCGCGGGGCCTGCGCGGCACCCGGATTCCGCTGCCCGCCAGGCTCGCCGGACTGGCGGATACCTACGACGCCATGCTCCAGGACCGGCGGTATGCAGCCGCCATCGCGGCCCACGACGCGATGCGACTCGTGAACGCGATGTCCGGCAAGAAGTTCGACGCCGCCATCGTGCGCAGCTTCATGCGGGCGCTCGGCCTCTACCCGACAGGCTCGTGGGTGCAGATTGCGGACGGACGGCTGGGGGTCGTGCGGAGCCAGGCGGAGGGCGAACCTACGCGACCCCACGTGGCGTTGCTCAGCGACAGTGCGGGGCGGCGCCTGCCCGCCGGTCCGGCTCTCTGGCAACCCATCCGCCGCCAGGACATCGTGTTCGCGGTCCCCTTGCGCGCCATGCACATTCCGCGGCGCCAGCTCGACGAATCCCTGAGCGCCGCTGCAAACCTGGCGGCCTGACCCTGCGGGATACCGGCCCCTGCTAGACTCGAACCCTGTTCCAGCCGGCGGATACCGGGTTCATGTCGACCATCGAGTTGTACAGCTTCGAGGGCTGCCCCTACGCCCAGCGCACCCGGATGGCGCTGCTGGAGAAAGGCCTGGATTTCGTCCTCAACGAGATCGACCTCTACAACCGGCCAGCCTGGTTTGCGGACATATCACCCTACGGCAAGGTGCCGGTCCTCCGGCACGAGGGCACCACCGTCTACGAGTCGGCCATCATCAACCAGTACCTGGACGAGAGATTTCCATCGCCACCGCTGTTGCCCGCCGCGCCCGCCATGCGCGCCCAGGCGCGCATCTGGATGGACTACTGCGAAACCCGCTTCCTGGTCGCCACCCACAAGTTGATGAGCGAGGCCGGGGACACGGACCGGCGCGTCGACAACATCGCCAGGCTCACGGACATCCTCCGGTTCATCGAGCACGAGGGCCTGCGGAAGCTCAGCAATGGCCCCTACTTCCTGGGTGAGCAGGTGTCGCTGGTGGACCTGCAGTTCTCGCCGTTCTTCGAGCGCTTCGGCACGTACGAGCAGCTCGGCGGAGCCACGTGGCCAGACGACTGCACGCGGCTCCGCGCCTGGTTCGGGGCCATGCAGGGCCGCGCGAGTTACCGGGCAACTGCACGCCCCGTGGAGGACCACCTCGAAGCCCGGCGCCAGATGCAACTGCGGATCGCCGAGTCGAGGCGCGCGGCAGCAGCCGGTCCCGGCGCACCCGCTGCCACGCGAGCCCACTGAACGTCGCTCCCGCCCCCAGCGCCGGGGACCTGACCGCCAGCGCTGGAGCGCTGGCAAGCCTGCTCCGCCACCACCGGCGACTGGTCGCGCTGACCGGTGCCGGCTGCAGCACGGGCTCGGGAATTCCGGACTACCGGGACGCCGACGGGGGCTGGAAACACTCCCGTCCGGTCCTTTACCCGGATTTCGTCGGCAACCCGGAGGTGCGCCGCCGGTACTGGTCCCGGAGTCTGCTCGGCTGGCCGCTCTTCGCGGCCGCGCAACCCAATCCTGCCCACCTCAGCCTGGCCAGGCTGGAGCGCCAGGGGCTCCTCGGCGGCGTCATCACCCAGAACGTGGACCGCCTGCACCAGAGCGCCGGCAGCCAGGCCGTCATTGACCTGCACGGCCGCCTCGACATGGTTCGCTGCCTGGACTGCGACGGACGCCTCGCCAGGCCCGACTGGCAGGCGGAACTGCGCCGCGCAAACCCGGAATGGAGCAGCTTGACGGCAAGCCCGGCACCGGACGGCGATGCGATCCCGGCGGCGGCCGGCCATCCGGCATTCGAGGTACCGGGGTGCCCGGGCTGCGGGGGAATCCTGAAGCCGGACGTCGTCTTCTTCGGCGAAGCGATACCCACCGACGTCAGCGGTGCCGCGCGCCTCGCCGTGGAACGGGCCGACGCGCTGCTCGTGATCGGGTCCTCGCTGATGGTCTATTCCGGCTTCCGACTGGTTCGTGCGGCGGTCGCCGCGGGCAAGCCGGTGGTGGCGATCAACCTGGGCCGCACCCGGGCCGACGACCTCCTGGCTCATCGCTGGCCGGCAGACTGCGCGCGGGCGCTGCCGGCCCTGGTCGAGGTCCTGTCCGCCCTGGCCTGACGGGGCGCGAACACCGCCCAATGCGTATTGACATGCCGACGGGTTGCGAGTAGTCATAGTCACTGTCGCTTTAAACCGACCTTAGATAATAATTTCAATAACTTGCAATCCAGTAAAGGTCATAATCGGCGTGCCGGACCAGCCACAGCCCCAACGCATTTCACCGTCGCGACAGGTTTGAACATGCCCTCCACGCCCGTTTCCCTGGACCCGCAACGCCTGTCGCACCTCGTCAGCCTGGGCTACGAGGCGCCAGTCAGCTTTGGCCAGGACGTCGGCGGGGACACCAGGGCCCGCGAGAAGGAGGCGTGGCGCCACTTCGTGCGGGAGGCCGCCGAGGCCTTTGGCTGCCAGCTGGCACTGATCGAGTACCACGCCCCGGCCAATCCGGAGCGGCGGTTCGTGGCTGCCGCAGGTCTGGACGGCTTCGAGGAGGTCTTCAGCGAGGTACGAGCCCGGAACGATGAGGACTACTACCTGGCCTCGATGTGCGGACGGCCTGCAGGTGCGGTGCACCTCGGCTCGGAAATCGTGGCGCCCGACCAGGCGCACAGGAGCGACTCCTACTCGACGCTGGCCATGCCCTGGCAACTCGAGCATTTCCTGATAGGCACGATCCTGCCAGTCGGTACCGGGGGAATATTCTTTGCCCTGGGGCGAACCGCGCGGGAACAGCCCTTCGTGGACGGTGACAAGTCGCTCGTCAGCAGGCTCCTGCTGTCCCATCTCACGCGCAGCATGATGGTGCACAGGGAAGTGGCCGCCATGGGCAGCGCCAACGCCATGCTCTCCGCGGTCATGCACCAGGCACCCACCGGCCTCGTGGTCTTCAACGGGCAGGGCAGTCCGGTTCTCATCAACCAGAAGGCCTCGGCAATCTTCGCCGCCGGCGATGGGCTTGCCCTGATCAATGGCGAGCTGCGCGCGGAAAGCCCGGTAGCCCAGGTGCAGCTGAGCCTGGCGCTGGCGACCATGCTCCAGGTCGCTCTCGGCAGAGCAGTCCCTGCACCCCCAACCGTGCTGGTTACGCGCCGGTCGAACCCGCAACCCTACCGGGTGTCATTCTCGGCGCTGAGCCCGCTGGGCCACGGCGGTAGCTTCCCGCACGGCTCCTCGGTGGTGGCCGTGATCCATGACGAACGCCGGGCGAACAGCCCGACGGTCCCTGCCGTGCTCCGGGTCACCTACGGTCTCACCCGTGCCGAGGTCAGCCTGTGCGAGGCACTGCTGGCCGGCCAGTCGCTGGCCGAAGCGGCCCTGGCGCTCGACGTCAGCCGGAACACTGCCAAGACCCACCTCGCCCGGGTCTTCGACAAGACAGGCGTCCGCTCCCAGATGGCCCTGCTCAGGCTGCTGACCCTGGGGGCCCGGCGCTGAATTACCAATGATTAACCCCCCGTCCATCAGGGCGACAGGGGCCGGCAGTTAGCCTGTTCCCACTGACTCCCCCGCCCGTGCCGTTCCCCCCGTCGCGGGTGGGTTGAGTCAGGGATCCACCAGACAGGGCTTCATACGGGTAGTCCTCCGGGCCGGCAAGCGCAAGCTTCCCGGCCCGTTTTCTTGCAGGAGCGCCGACATGGGCGACCCGGGGTAAAGGGTCCGGCGACAATTAACC